>CANPBX010000023.1 GCA_947572385.1 uncultured Clostridia bacterium | reverse complement strand
ATATTTATCCCTGGGGTAGCGGCTGGTGAGGACTTCTTTCACCGTAGGCTCGCTCTGAAAGCCGCAGTACATCCAGGCGGTGTCAAAGTAAGTAAAGCCCTTTTCGATGAACAGATCCACCATCTTCTTGACCTGCTCCACGTCGATAGCCCCGGCGTTTGCGGGGTCGGTGGTGGGCAGGCGCATTAGGCCGAATCCAAAATTTTTCACGCTGTATCCTTCCTTTCACATTTTTCTCATTATACTAGTTGGAGTGCGCTCCATGTCAAGTGTTTTTTAGGAAGGCCCTACCTGCCGAAATAGGCGGCGATCTCCTCCAGCCTGGCCTCCTGCTTCACATGGAACGGGCAGCGGCTCTCGCAGTGCCCGCATTTAAGGCAGTCGGAGGCGTGAAGGTCCAGCTTTTCATAGTGTCCCTTCGCAAGCTCATCCCCGGCCCTGGTCAGGTCGTAGTATTTATTTATTAGGGCCACGTTCAGCCCTGCGGGACATGGCTGGCAGTGGTTGCAGTAGACGCAGACGCCCTCGGCGCTCTTTGGGGTGAACTCGCCGATAACAGAGTAATCCCGCTCCTCAGGGGCTGCGCTTACATAGTGCAGGGCCACCTGCAGGTCCTCAAGGCTGCGCACGCCCGGCAGCACAGTCATAACGGCGGGCTTATCCAGGGCATACTGTATGCACTGGGCATGGGTCAGCGCCCGGCCGAAGATAGAGGTCTTCTCGTCTAAAAGCTGTCCCCCAGCAAAGGGCTTCATCACCGAGATCCCTACGCCTGCCTTCTCACAGTCCCGATAAAGGTCCATACGCTCAGCCACTCCGCCCCTGGCGTGCTCGCCGCCCTTCTGATAGTCGTAGGCGGGGTTTATGCTGAACATGAATAGATCCACTAGGCCTGTCTCAATCAGCCTCCGCGCGATACCGGGCTCGTGTGAGGAAAAGCCCAGGTGCCGGATCTTGCCCTCGGCTTTCAGGGACTTCATATAATCCCAGACCCCGCCCGGGGCCAGGGACCTGTCCAGATCCTCGTGGGTGTCAATACAGTGGAGAAACCCGAAATCCGTATAGTCTATACCGAAGGTCTCAAAGTTCCATGCGGCCTGCTCCTTTATCTTATCAAGGTCCTGGGTCCAGCCGTACTTGCCGTCACCGTACACCGCGCCAAAATGCACCTGGGTGAGCACCTTGTCCCGGCGGCCCTCGAATGCCTTTTTAAATGCGTAGAGCGGGGGCTTGATAGCTGTTGCCATGTCGAAGAAGTTCACACCGCTGTCAATAGCCGCGCTGATCATCTCCACCGACTTTTCTATGTCCTCGGGCAGGCTCCCTGACCCAAGGCCTATTACGCTGATCTTTTCCTCCCCGCGGGGCAGCTTCCTGTATTCCATACCAACCTCCCTGGTGCTTTATTTCATTCTATTATATCAGGCCCCCAGCCCCGTGTCAAATGCCTGTATAGCATAGCTCCTATGCCGAAAAGACATAGGAGCCAATAAATCCAGTATATTGCTTCCCCTAAAGTGGCTTCAGCCCCTCAAAGAGCTCGTCAAAGGATTTCATCTCCCGGCACCGGCCAAAGGACAGCTCCTTATCCTCCCCGAAGGCCCCGAGCCAGCATTTGGCCATCTCCTCCACGGTTATCTCCAGGTGCTCCATGAACTGCCTGTACACGGCCCGGTACTCCGGGGTCCCCTCCTCATAGTGGGCAAGTATCAGGTCCTCTGTCAGCTGGTCCAGCGGGTACAGCTTCAGGTGCATAAGCTCGTGGCAGATGACCTCCTCCGGGTTCTCCTGCCGGGGGTTTTGGGCGTTCAGCATGATCATGGCCTTGCGGTCGGTCGTGTCGATTTTCAAGTCCCCGGTTTTCTTAAATCCCGGATCGTCAATAAGCTCCAGCCGCACGTCCCAGCTCTCGGTAAGCCTTAAAATTTTACGCCACTTCTCGAATATAGGCTCAAGTATTTCCGGCTTATATTCATACATGATTTTTCCCTCTCCTTTCTACCTTTTCCTTGCCGGCATATACCGCTCCAGCAGCATTGTTACGGCTTTCACGTCGATGGGCTTTGCCGAGTGGGCGTTCATCCCGCAGTCAAGGCATCTTTGAACGTCCTCTGCGAAGGCATCGGCGCTCATGGCTATTATAGCTATGTTCTTAGCGTCCGGGCGGTCCATGGCGCGTATGACGCTGCTGGCCTCGTACCCGGTCATCTCGGGCATACGGAGGTCCATTAAAATGCCGTCGTACTCCCCGGGCTCTGATTTCCCGAACAGCTCCACGCACACCCTTCCGTTTTCTGCCCTCACCAGCTCCAGGCCCAGCTCCGACAGCAGCTCCTCTGCTATCTCCCAGTTCAGGTCATTGTCCTCTGCAATTATCACCCGGCGCCCGGCAAGGTCATGCTCTCCCTCTGCCTCCTCGCCGGAGGCCTCAGCCTCGGGGCTGTCTCCCATGTATTTCATAAGCCCGTAGTACAGCGTGGACTTAAAGAGCGGCTTTGCGATCTCCCCATCTATCCGGCAGTCCTTAGCCGCGTCCTCCATGTCGTCCTTGTCATAGGCAGAGGTGAGCAGGATCCGCACATCGTCCCCGGCGATCTCCCGCAGCTCCCTGGCGACCTCAATGCCGTCGGCCCCGGGCATATGCCAGTCTACAAGGTAGAGCCTGTATGCCCTGCTGCTGTTTTTTTGCTTCTCAGCCATCTCCAGGGCCTCATTTGGGTCGGTGGTCCAGTCGGCATGCACCCCAAGGCTCTTGAGGGTAGCCGCAGCGCTCATGCACAGGGACTCGTCGTCGTCCACCACCAGCATTGGCCAGTTCGGAAGGTGCATATCGCTCTCCGACACAGTTGCCTTCTCCATGTCCAGTATAACATCCACCTCAGTGCCAACGCCTACCTGGCTCTTTACCCTAATGGCCCCGCCCATGGCGTCCACTATATGCTTTGTTATCGCCATGCCCACACCGGCTCCCTGGGCCTTATGCACCCTGGCGCTGTCCTCCCTGACAAAGGACTCGAAGATATGGGCGACAAACTCCTCGCTCATGCCCACGCCGTTGTCCTTTACCTGTAAGTGTGAGCGGATATATCCGTCGCCCTTGGGGGACGGGGACTCATAGAGGGTCACCTTTATATTCCCGCCCTCGGGGGTAAACTTTATGGCGTTCGACAGAAGGTTCAGGAATATCTGGTTTAACCTGACGCTGTCGCAGCAAACGTCCTCAACGCTGATATTGTCGATATACACATCAAAGCTCTGGCTCTTGAGCTTCACCTGCTGCTGGACTATAGTCACCAGCTCCTGCATGACCTCCCTAAGGGATACCTGCTCCATATTGAGGGTCATGCGTCCGCTGTCTATCTTCGCCATGTCCAGGATATCGTTGATAAGCCCCAGAAGGTGGCGGCTGGAGGAGGTTATCTTGCTCAGGCACCGGGTCATTACCTCAGGGTCGCCGGTGTTGCTCCTGGCGATAGCAGTCATGCCAACTATGCCGTTTAGCGGCGTGCGTATGTCGTGGCTCATATTCGAAAGGAACTGGCTCTTTGCCTGGCTCGCCTCCTCAGCGGCCCTGCGTGCTTCCTCCAGATCATGGAGCTGCCGCCTCGTAACGGCGATATACCAGCCAAACACCGTTAGCAGCGCTATAAGTATCACCGCACAGCCCCCGAAGGCTGTGGAGGTCCAGCTGCTGCCAAGGCCGTCGATACCGCTGTTTACCGGCCCGTAGGAGGTGTTGAGCAGCAGATACCAGCTTGATGCCGGCACCGGCCCGCAGTACACGTGGTTTGCCTCTCCGCTCTCTGTAGTCAGCGGGAAGGAGAACTCCCCGCCCTCCTCCATGGCTCTTTGAAGCTCCGAGGCAATATCCCCGCCGTTCTCCCTTCCGCGCAGCCAGGCAAGGAAGTCCGGCCCCTCGGACACGTGAAAGCCCGGCGCCCTTCCGACGATACCGCCGTCCGCGCGTATCACCGCCCAGGACTCCACCATCCCGGCCTCCAGCTCGTGCTGCAGGTTTTCATCTATATAGCTGGACCAGACTCCCGCAACGAGCCCGGTGCCGGTCCTGCCGTCCACGGTAATCTCCCCGGAGGCGGGGGCGGATATAAGTATTATCCGTCCGTCAAGCTGGTCCCGGCCCATGTCTATGTGGTCCTCTCCGGCATCCATATGGTTTTTCAGACCCTCCGGGTCATCAGGTACGAGCCTGCTGCCCAAAATCGGGTAGAGGGTCTTCTCCGGGGGCATATCAGGCTGGTATAGGGCAAGATAGTCAAACTGCCTGGCTCTTGCCGAGGTCCTGAGCTGCTCCGCGTTCAAGCTCCTGGCCTCCTCCACCATGTCGCTGACCTGGTCTATCCGCAGGTCAAGAGTAGCCCCCAGGTGCATGGTGACCTGACGGCTCATAGAGGACATATAGCTCTCCCCGATATAGCGGATGGTCTCGGCGCCCATCTCCTGCATATGTTCCGTCACCACTGAGAATACAACCACACAGAGCGCTGCTATCCCTACAAGGCTGCAGACCAGCATGCGCATGGGCCTATGCTTCATCCTCACTACCTCCATATTTTACCGCGGACAAAATCCTTGCCCGCAGGGATCCTCTATCATATTATTATAGAATCTCTGAGGGCAAATGTCAATATTTTTTATATTTTTACCAGTCCATTTTCGGTTAGCTCATACACGTTTTCACCCACCTCCTCAATGAACCGCCGGTCATGGGAGACGCTTATTATGCAGCCGGGAAAATCCTTCAGCATCCTGCGGATAACCGGCCCTGAGAGCGGGCTGAAGTTCCGGGTGGGCTCGTCCAGGATCAGCACATTATTGCTGTCCAGTATCATCTTCAGAAGGAAGAGCTTGGCCTTCTGCCCGCCTGAGAGCCCACTTATACTGTGGCTGCACTCCTCAGGGGTGTACTTCATGCTGCCAAGACAGGTCTTGGCCCGGGTCAAGACCGCCTTTTCGCCGCTGCCGCCGGTCAAAAACTCTACCGGGGTCAGGCTCTGGTCCACTGTCTCGGTGTAGCTCTGGGGCATATAGCCCGCCCTGATATCACCTCTTGGAAGCATCACGGCGGCTATCCTCCTCAGCAGGGTGGTCTTCCCCGCGCCGTTCCTGCCGGTTATGCAGATATGCTCCGGCCCGCGCGCATTGAGCTGTATGCCCTCAGACAGCAGCGCGCCGTCCTCCGCGCGGAGCTCCGGCAGCTCCAGCTCCAGCACCGTCTTCCCGGCAGGTATGCTCACTCCCGGGCCGAAGCCCACTAAAATAGCCTCCTCGGTTTCCGGGAGCTCGGTCATGTCCCCCCGCTCCCGGTCATAACGGTGCTCCATGGACTTCACGGACTTCATCTTCTTTTTCAGCAGCCGCGCTACCGTGTCCCGCTCGGCATGGCTGATGCTATCCATACGGTGCTGCACCTGCTGCTCCATTCTGCGTATTTTCTCCTGGCGCTTGCGGTCCTCCTCCCGCTCCTTGCGGGCAAGCCGGGCCTGCTTTTCCATTCGGCCCAGCCGCTCCTCCACATACTGCCTATAGCCCATTTTTGCCACGGTCCACCGGGGCAGGGTCTTCCTTCTAAGCTGCTCGATATGCAGCACTACATTTGCGGTGTTCTCCAGCAGCGCCTCGTCGTGGGAGATGTACATCACCGGCCTGCCGCAGTTTAAGATAAACTCCTCCAGCCACTCCATGGTCTCCACGTCCAGATCATTACTGGGCTCGTCTAAAAGGTACACGTCCGGCTTCCTGAGAGTCAGGAGGGCCATTCTGAGCTTTACCTTCTCGCCCCCTGATAGAGTGCCCACCGGCCTATCCGTGTAGAACAGTTCCACAGGCATCCCCAGCTTCCCGGCCGCAAAAGCCAGCTCGCCTGTGGAGCTCTCCAGAAACGCGGGCTCCTTACAGCAGAACTCGTACCCGGAGAGGGCCCCGTCCCCAGGCCCCACCTCCTGCTCAAGATACCCCAGCAGCAGGCCGTCTCTCAGCACCTGCCCGCTCCACTCGGCGTAGCCCTCGACCATATCCGCGTCATAGATCACCTTGAGGAGCGTGGACTTGCCGTCCCCCTCCTCACCCACTACAGCCACCCTGTCCCCGGGATCCAGGGCAAAGCTAAACCCCTCAATGAGCGGGCGCAGGTCCTTCTTCATACTTATGCTCAAGTCTCTTATTTGCAGCAATGCGCATACCTCCAATCCCAGCGCCGGATCTGGACATATGCGCACAGAGCGTCCACTAAAAAAGACGCAAAAACTCAAAAAAGACGCGCAACAAGCCCAAGACCCGGCAAAAACCAGCCCCGGGCCATAGACCCGGCGCATCAATAATGCCTAGACGTTTGAGCTTATTTCAACATCTTTTCAACTCCGTTCCTGTTTTGCTGGGATCATGATAGCATAACGGGAGGGAGTTGTCAAGGGGGAATTTACGCGTACCTCAGTCGCCCTTTTCCATCTTCTCCATCTCTTCCTCGATCAGTGCTACCAGTCCGCTGGGCCGCATGTCAAAAGCCTCAGCCAGCCGCCAGAGGGTCGGTAAGGTTGGCAGCATGTCTCCGGTCTCCACCATGCTCAAATGCGACCTTGCCATTGCCGCAAGGCCGCTTAAAACCTCCTGGGAAAGCCCGCGCTTCTTTCTTAGCCGGCGCAAAACCGCTGCCGCCGCTGCTTCATTAAACTCCATTAACTTTTATTCTCCGGGGGCACAAACTCCAGCAGTTCACCTATCCCGCACTCCATCACTGTACATATCCTTGCCAGCACGTCCACATCAAGCCTGGTGACGGTGCCGTTGCAGTAATGGTTTAGCTGAGTACGCTGAAGCTCCGCACGGTGGCTGAGTTTGTTCTTACTCATGCCGCTTTGCTCTAATAATTCGGCAAGATGTATCTTTATCGTACCATATTCGCCCATATTTTTCCCACCTTTAAAGCAAAAGAAATTGACAAATATAGTATAGCCGTGTTACAATAAAGATACTAGTTCTAAGAATTTAGATATAACTTTACAAGGGAGGAATCTTATGTCCGACTTTCGACAGGGGTTTACTTGCAAACTGCGCTCCGCCCGCAAAGCCGCCGAACTCACTCAGAGAGAAATGGCCGATAAACTCTCCATCTCCCGCCCAGCGTACACCTACTACGAAACAGGCCGTATCCAGCCCACCCTTGAATGCCTTGCAAAAATCTGCCAGATACTGGGCGTGTCCGCAGACTTCCTGCTGGGCCTCTGCTAAATCACAGCCCCGCTCTCCCGCTCCAAAAAGTGCCTCAGCCCGGTTATCCTCAGGCACTTCCTGTCATTTTCCACCATCCTGCGCACCATCCCGGCCTCGCCCACCAGGATAAGCAGCTTCTTCGCCCTGGTGACCGCCGTGTAGAAAAGGTTGCGGTAGCAGAGCTGCTGGGGCACCTTCATCACCGGGATTATCACGGCGGTGAACTCGTTGCCCTGGCTCTTATGGACGGTGACGGCGTAGGCGGGCTCGAGCTCGTACTCGGCCTTATCGAAGTCGTAAATTACCAGCTTGTCGTCTATCTTCACCTCGATGGCCCCGCCGGGCTTGTCTATGCGCTGGATAACGCCCATGTCCCCGTTATAGACCCCCTGACCCTCGGTGTCGTCCTCCCGGGTCCAGGGGAGCTGATAATCGTTGTGTACGTGCATGACCTTGTCGCCCTCCCTAAAGAGCTGGCCCCCTATCTTGACCTGCGGCCTGCCCTCTGTCGGAGGGTTCACAGCTTCTCTCAAAAGCTTATTCAGCTCCACCGTGCCAAGCTCCCCCCTCCTGCTTGGGCAGAGCACCTGGATGTCATCAAGGGGGGAGTAGCCGTAGCTGCCGGGGAGCCGCCTGCTGCACAGGGCGGCCACCAGCTCCCTTGCCTCCTCAACCCCCTTGACCGGCAGGAAGAAAAAGTCGTTGTCCCGGCGCCTGAGCTCGGGCATATTCCCCGCAACTATCCTGTGGGCGTTGGAAATAATAAGGCTCTGCATGGACTGCCTGAATACCTCCTTTAGCTGCACGGTGGGGAAAAGCCCCGAGGCGATAAGGTCCCCCAGCACGTTCCCCGCCCCAACGGACGGAAGCTGGTCGCTGTCACCCACCAGTATGAGCCTGCACCCCAGGGGCAGCGCCCGCAGCACGCTCTCGAATACATAGGCGTCCACCATGGACATTTCGTCTATCACCAGGCACTCGCACTCCAGAGGGTTCCTCTCGTTGCGGGTGAATACGGGACGGTCCAGCTCGTCCCAGTCCACCTGCAGCATGCGGTGGATGGTCTTCGCCTCCTCGCCGGTGAGCTCGCTCATCCTCTTTGCCGCCCTGCCGGTGGGCGCGGCTAACAGGACCCGCTCCCCGGCCTGTTTAAGTATGCGGATTATGGCGTTAAGCGTAGTTGTCTTACCGGTGCCGGGGCCTCCTGTAAGTATCAGCACTCCCTGCTCCATGGCGGCTTTTATGGCCTCCCGCTGTTTTCCGGCATACTCTATGCCCTCACGCTCCTCTATAACGGCGATCTGCATATCTGCGCCGCCCAGGGCCCGGTCTGAGGCCCCCAGCATGGCCTTCATGCGCCCGGCTATGTACTGCTCATAGAGGTGCTGCTGCTGCAGGAAGACATACTTACGCCCTAAAAACTCCTCGCTCATAAGCTGGAACTGCCCGCAGAGCTCGGCTACCGCCTCCTCCGCCAGCTCCTGCTCCACCCCCAGCATCCGGGCTGAGACACGCACCAAGGCGTCCCTGGGCACACAGGTGTGCCCGTTGTCCACATTGTGCCGGAGGGTATACACCACCCCCGCCTGCACCCGGCTTATGTCGTCCTGGGGGCGCTCATGGGCCTGGGCTATCTGGTCCGCCACCTGGAAGCTCACGCCTATGTCCGGGTCGCAGAGGGAGTAGGGGTCGCCCTGTATGCAGTCAAAGGACTCGTCGCCAAACTTCTTCCACACCAGCATGGCGTACTCCGGCTGCACCCCGAAGCCCCCGAGGAAGGTCATCAGCTCCTGGAGCCCCTTAATGCGGTTATACTCCCCGCTTATCTCCCCTGCCTTCTCCCTTGAGATTCCCTTTACCTGGGCCAGTCTGTCCGGGTCGCTTTCTATCACCTCCAGGGCCTGCACCCCAAAGGTGTCGATAATGCGCCCGGCAAGAGCCCTGCCCACGCCCCTCACCCTGCCGGAGGAGAGATACCTCAGCATCCCCTCCTCGGTGACAGGGCGCCGGTGCTCCACGGCCTCGGCCCTGAACTGGGGCCCATAGCTGGAGTTATTCTCCCAGCGTCCGTAGACCAGGAGCTCCTCCCCCTCGCTCACAAGAGGGATCATGCCGACGACCGTGGCCTCCTCGCCGTCATCCTCCCTCTGGAGCACAAGCACCGTATACTGGTTTTTCTCATTCCTGAATACCACATTGAGCACCTGTCCCTGCAGCTGCTCCAGCTCCATCCCCTCCAAGGTATCCCGCCTCCCCGCATGAGTTTTAGGGGCCAAGGAACCTCTCCAGCTCCTCCGGCCCGCAGACTTCCAGCATTTTATAGCGCTCCCGAAGCCTCCCGGCTATCTCCCGGCTCTCCCGGTCCTTCACAACGCATAGGGCCGTATAGCCGTCAAAGCGGGCCGCCGCCTGGCGTATGAGCCCCTCGCAGTCCTCCGGGCTTCCCGGCAGCAGCAGAAGCACTGTCCTGCCAGGGCAGCACTCGGGCCTGAAGGCCCGCTCCCCGGCCCAGCGTATCAGCTCGCCGGCGCCTATAGCCATAAGTAAAAGCGCCAAGATCAAAACTACTACATTCACAGACACCGCCTCCCTCGCCACATTCTATGCGGCAGCCGGAGGCGGTGCCAATACTTTCATATCTTAACTTATCTTACGCCCTGCTGAAGATCACTGTGGCATCCCTGTGCAGCTGCAGGATGGACGCAGGGACCTGGGGGGTCACCGGGCCCCTGAAGGCCCGCTCCACGATCCCGGCCTTATCTGCGCCCGCTATAAGCAGCACCCTTTTGGCTTTCATAATAGCCCCAATGCCCATGGTAACTGCGTGGGTGGGCACGTCCTCTGGCCTGTCAAACAGCCGGGAGTTGGCCTTGATGGTGCTCTCAGTGAGCTTCACCATGTGTACCTTAGTAGGGAAATTATCCTCGGGCTCGTTAAAACCGATATGCCCGTTCTGGCCTATGCCCAGAAGCTGTAGATCAGGCCAGCCCAAGCCCTCCACCAGGGCCTCGTAGCGCTCGCTCTCGGCCTCCATATCCGCCGCGGAGCCGTCGGGCAGGTTGGTGTTCTCCTTCTTCACATTCACCTTATTGAACAGATTCGTGTCCATAAAATACCGGTAGCTCTGGGGGTCGTCGCCCTTGAGCCCGCAGTACTCGTCCAGGTTCACCGTGCGCACCCGGGAGAAGTCCAGGAGCCCCGCCTCATAGCGCTTCACAAGGTTTGAGTAGGTCCCCAAAGGCGAGGAGCCTGTGGCAAGGCCCAGCACGCAGTCGGGCTTTAGGAGCACCTGTGCGCCGATAATGTCCGCCGCAAGGGCGCTGAGCTTTTCGTAGCTTTCGACCTCGATGATTCTCATGATTCTTTTCCTTTCAGGATAAAATAATATTTTTTGGGTAGTTCCCCAAGTCTACCTGTTTCCCGCCGCTTTTCTTCCCGGAAGCTGGGCCAGTATGACCCCAGAGAACACCAGTGCACAGCCTGCAAGCTCCCGCCCGGAAAGGGGCTGGTTCAGCACCAGCCAGCCGGATATGGCTGCGAACACCGACTCCAGGCTCATGATAAGGGAGGCCACCGCCGGGTTCAGACCGGACTGGCCCACTATCTGCAGAGTATAGGCGACTCCGCTGGATAATACCCCCACGTAGAGCAGCGGGCCCCAGGAGGCCAGCAGGCCGCTTAAGGTGAAGCTGTCCCGCTCCAGAATCGCCGCGCATATTACGGATATTATTCCTGCCACCAGAAACTGGATGCAGGAGAGCTGTATTCCATTTACCTTTGGGGATACCCAGTCTATTACCATGATGTGCATGGAGAATATAACAGCGCATATCATTACCAGGCTGTCGCCCAGGCCTATGGAGAAGCCCTCGCCGCCGCCCGCTGCGCTCAGTAGGTATGCCCCTGCCAGTGCAAGCACTACCGCCGCCCAGACCCTTCCGCCGGCCTTGCGGCCCAGGAATATGCCCAGTACCGGGACTATCACTATGTATAGGGAGGTCAGGAAGCCTGCCTTTCCAGCGGTAGTGTATTGCAGGCTTGCCTGTTGCAGAAGGCTTGCTCCTGCCAGCAGCACTCCGCATGCGGCGCCGCCGAGCCATAGGACCTTGGGGCTCTGGCCCTGCAATGGGGCGCTGCCCCCCTGGACCTTTCCCGCTCCCCGCAGTCTCCTGCCCGCTGCGATCACCGGCAGCAGGACTATGCACCCTACAAAGCTCCTCGCGCCGTTAAAGGCACAGGGGCCGATATGCTCCATTCCAAGGCTCTGGGCCACAAATGCCGTCCCCCATATGAACGCCGCCAGCGCCAGCATGCCGCCATGGGTCAGATCACGCCTGTCCATCAGCTGCCTCCAAACTGTCCCTTGTCAAATTTTTCATCCAGTTAAACCTGTTTATCTTCACTACCGCCACAAAGCACTTGAGTATCTGGTCGCACTTTAGAGCCGCGAACACCACCCAGGCCGGCGCGTCCAGCCACTGGCAGATCATCGCCGACGGCAGCACCACTAAAAACACAAATATCGTGTCGTTCTTGAACACAAAGCTGATATCACCGCCGGACTTCACCAGCCCGAACAGGCAGGCCGCCTGATAGCAGGTGCCGACTATGGTCACGGATATCACGTTGATAAACTCCTTGGAGAAGCTGAGCGCCTCAGGGGTCACGTCATAAAGGGACACAAACCTGTCCCTCGCAAGGAACACTATCCCTCCCGACAGCACTCCCACCATCAGGAATATCATCTGCACTGTCCTGGCGTACTCCTTCATCTTCTCATACTGCCCGGCCCCAACGGTCTTGCCGGTGATTATGCCCACCGCCGAGCTCAGGCCGTTCATCCAAACATATATCAGGTTATGCAGCATACCGGTAATGCTTACCGCTGCCATTACCCCGGCGCTGTAAACCCCCATGATCTTGGTATTAGCCAGCATATTCACCGACCACACCACCTGCCCGCCTATGATCGGCAGGCCGTACTTTATAAAGTCGCGCAATAGCTGCCTGTCTGTGTGCAGCAGGTCCTTTAGTCCAAGCCTCAGCTTCCTGTCCGCTATAAATACATACCCCACGCTCACCGAGACCTCCAGCACCCGGGAGATAAGCGTGGCAACAGCCGCGCCCCTCACCCCCAGCGCCGGCAGGCCCAGCTTGCCGAAGATGAGCACGTAGTTCAGCCCCACGTTTACTATCAGGGCCATTATAGATATGTACAGGCCGATCTTAGCCGTCTCCACGCTTCGCATTGAAGCTATCATCACCTGTGAAACGCTGAAGAAGAGATATGTAAAGCCCACTATCTGTAAGTAAACCGTACCCTCGGCGATCACCCCGGCCTCCTTGGTAAAGAGGCTGATAATGGACCCGGGGAACAGCACTGTCACCAAGCTGAACACGAAGCCCACCGCCGCCGCAAGCTTCACCCCAATACTCACCACACGGCGTATGCTCCCGGTATCCTTCTTCCCCCAATACTGGGCGGCAAGTATAAGTATGGCGCCCTCAACGCCGCCAATGAACATCTGCACGACCGTCTGTACCTGCCCACCCACGTATACGCCGGAGATGGCATTGTCACCCAGCCTGCCTATCATCAGGTTGTCCGCAAAGCCCACCGCGAAGGTGATCAGGTTCTGCAGGGAGATCGGTATCGCCAGGGCGATAAGCGTCCTGTAAAACGAACGGTCTCTGGTCAAAAGTCTCATTTTCCATCCCTCTCTATCCTATCCCGCCGGCAGGACTCTAGCCCTCGCTGCTGCTCCCGCCACCGCCTTCGCTGCTGCTACTGCTGCTGTTATCGCCGCTGTTCGGCCCCATGGTGGGCGCATTTTCAATGGCGGGCACCTTGCCGTCCTTATCCTTTGCAAGGGTGGAGTACAGCCGCTTCAATGTGTCCACATCCGCAACGCCGGTCTGCTCCAGGCCGTTCACCCTCTGGAACTCCTTCACGCACTCGCCGGTGTGCTCGCCGTAGTAGCCGTCGTACTCTGTGTCAAGATACCCCAGCTCCTCCAGGCGCTCCTGCATTTTATATACTTCCTCGCTCTGGTCCTCTGGGCTCAGCTGCTCATACTCAGGGGCGCTGCTGTCCTCGGGCCGGGCGCTGGCAAGGGCCGAGCTCACGTTGTCCTCTATCTTGCTGGTGGGGTCGGTATTCTCCCCTATAGACGTCTCCTCAAGCATTTCAGGGTATGCCCCGCCGCTTATGGCTATGGCGGCGTTTATAACCGTGCGCCCCTGCCACTCCACCTCGCTGGGCTCGAGCTCCACAATATTCCCCTCTCTCACAGCCATCAGGTTATTATACCTGCTGTCGTTCCTCAGCTCCTCTGTAAGCCCCGGGCGGCAGAAGATAACGGTGGGGTTTGAGACTCTCAGGTCGTCCTCGCTATACTGCCCGCCTGAGAGGCTGCTGAAGATATTCGTCACCCCGCAGTAGGTCATAATTGTACTGGCAAGGGTGTCCCCGGTAACGGCTGAGCCGTTCAGGTCATATAAATAACATGCGGTGGTAACGGTGTCCTGCTGTGGCACCAGCCTGTTGATATCGTCCAGCACCCCGAAGATATCCTGGGCGCACTCTATGCCCTTGTCGTATCCGGGTCCGCCTCCGCAGAGGGCTGATGAAACCTGGGAGTACAGCCGCTCAAAATCCTCCCTATTAACCGCGGGAGCTATGTTCAGGACTGTGAAGCCCGCTTCCTTAAGGGCCTGCTCAGCCCCGGCGCAGTCGGGGTCCAGCAGTATAAGGTCCGGGTTTACCGCGGAGATCGCCTGGACGTCCCCCGGGTCCACCTTCGTCAGGGATGCAAGCCCGCCCTGTGTGCATGCCCCGGAGCAGGCCGACAGCTGGGTCTCGCACCCTAAAGCCAGCACCACGTCCGCAAGGCTCGGGGAGAGCACCGCAACCTTGGAAGGCCTTCCCCCTATGGTAACATCGTTTATCGTCACAGGGAACTCCCCGGTCGCCACTCCCGATACCAGGTCCGACACATTGGAGCACCCAGCCATTCCCGCAAGCACAAGGCCCGCGCAGAGCATAACCGCTAAAAGCTTTTTAATCATAGTTTTAGTACCTCACTTGGGTTTTAATAGGGCAATATATAGGTCATTATATCAAAAACCGGGGAGTTATGCAAGGGGGTCGGCTGGATAATAGCTTGCATTTTCCTGAGCTCTATGTTATAATGTACGAAATTTTACAGTAAAGGTGTTGGTTTTTCCCCCCATGGACAGTCACAGTACCACGTTATTGATCGTTCTGATCCTGCTGATAGCGGGCTCCGCCTACTTCTCGGCAACAGAGACGGCCTTTTCCTCCCTGAACCGCATCCGGCTCAAGAGCCTGATGAACGCGGGGAACAAGCGCGCGAAGCTCACCTTTGAACTTTCTGAGAACTACGACGAGCTGCTCTCCACTATTTTAGTTGGCAACAACCTGGTGAACATTGCCAGCACGACCATCTCTACCCTGCTCTTTGTTAAGGCCCTGGGCGACGCAAGCGGGCCCACTGTGTCAACTATAGTCATGACGATAGTGGTCCTGGTCTTTGGAGAGGTCTCCCCTAAGAGCCTGGCAAAGGAGAACGCGGAGGCTTTCGCCATGATCTCGGCTCCCTTTATCAGGCTGCTGATGGTGCTCCTAAAGCCGGTAAACTTCCTGTTCTCACAGCTTAAAAGGGGTCTTTCAAAGCTCGTGCGCCCCGCCCCTGAGAGGGGGGTCACCGGCGACGAGCTGCTCACCCTGGTCGAGGAGGCCGAGCAGGACGGCGGCATTGACAAGAGCGAGAGCGCCATGCTCCGCAACGTGATAGAGTTTGACGATATCCAGGCCATAGAGATAATGACCCCCCGGGTTGATGTGGAGGCCGTGCCCAGGGACTGCACGCCCGACGAGGCCTCGGCGGTGTTCCGGGAGACGGGCTACTCCCGCCTGCCGGTGTATGACGACACCATCGACAGCATTATCGGCGTGATACATGAAAAGGATTTCTTCTCGAAAATCTGGGTCAACGACAGGGACATAACGAGCATTTTAAAGCCTGCCGAGTTTATACCGCCCTCCATGAAGATATCAGACCTGCTGCGGCTTTTACAGCAGCGCAAGCAGCATATGGCGGTAATTGTGGATGAGTTCGGCGGCACAGAGGGCATTGTGACCCTGGAGGACATCATTGAGGAGCTGGTGGGCGAAATCTGGGATGAGCACGACGACGTGGTGCAGGAGGGTATCCTGCCTATCGGCGAGGGCTTCTACCGGGTGTACGGCTCTGCTGACACCGACGACCTTTTCCAGCTTCTGGGCATAAAATGCGAGACCGACGCTTCAACGGTCAACGGCTGGCTGGCTGAAAAGCTTGACCGCATACCTCAGGTGGGCGACAGCCTCCAGTTTGAGAACGTGCAGTTCCTTGTGACAAAGGCCGGCGGGAACCGTGCCGAAGAAATCCGGGTGACGGTGCTGCCGGGCTCCGCAAAGGCCGATGATTAAAATTATAGTATTAAATAATTAGGGTGCTAACCCAATATAAGCCCTTGATACCTTTATTTCTTGAATTTGTGTTAAATCAAGAAAAGCTGGGAATATCAAGGGTCTTTTTATTTTTGTCTCGTAATATTATATTACTATATTTTATTATAAACTATTTTTGTCATCCGTTGCGGGATTGTCGATAAGCCTGCCGTCCTCTCCAAACCTGGAGCCGTGGCATGGGCAGTCCCAGCTGTGCTCAGCGGCGTTGTACTTTAGTGCGCACCCCATATGGGGGCAGCGGGGCACAGTAGGCATCAGTAGACCGACTGCGGCCTCGAAAACATTTACCGCCAGCTGTGGGTGCAAAATGCTTCTGGATGGGTCAAATACCTTCTCAAAAGGGTTCTCCCTGCCTAGCACAAGGTCTGTCAGCAGGCTTGCCGCAGCCATTGAGGAGGTCATGCCCCACTTGTTAAAGCCGGTGGCGGTGTACAGTCCCTCTGTGCCCCGGGAGTACCGCCCGATATACGGTATGCCGTCAAGGCTCATACAGTCCTGGGCAGCCCAGCGCGCGGTCATTTTCGCCTGGGGATAGTATTCTTTGGCGAAGGACTCCAGGCCCTGCCAGCCTCCGGGCTTGCCTGTGCGGTGGCTCCCGCCGCCCAGCAGAAGGCTGGCTTTATAGCTTCTAAGGCTGAGCCCCTTTTGGCTCCCGTCCACGTACATACCCTTAAGGTCCCGCCCCTCATTTGTTGCGCCCTGAAGGGCAAGTACATAGGAGCGCTCCTGATATAATTTGACAAAGTATCCTCCATGCTTATTGAGTATGGGGAAGTGGGTCGCTATTATTATTTTGTCAGCCTTTATAGTTCCCCTATTGGTGACTGCCTGCCCCGGGCCCAGCTCCAGCACCTTTGTGTGCTCATATATGCAAAGCCCCTTGGTGATAGCTGTCAGGAATTTCAGCGGATGGAACTGGGCCTGTCTAGGAAAGCGTACCGCCCCCGCCGTCCTAAATGGCAGCGGCAGCTCTGTCTCCTCGGCAGCGCCAAAGCCCAGCAGGCGCAGCGCCTCCACTTCCCGCCTGATCATCTCCGGGTCGTCCAGCGAGTACACAAACGAGTCCAGTTCCTCATAATCGCAGTCTATATCCCGGCAGAGCTCCCTGTAGCGGTCCCCGGCCTCCAGATTCGCCCTCAGGTACAGCCCCGCAGTCTCCTCGCCGTATTTGCTTATGAGCCTGTCGTATATCAGTCCGTGCTGGGCGGTTATCTTAGCGGTGGTATCCTTTGTTATTCCTCCGCCCACACGGTCCGCCTCCACCAGCACGCAGCCTGCCCCGGCACGGGACAGGTGCAGGGCGCAGAGCACTCCTGCCATTCCCCCGCCAACTATCAGCACGCCGGTTTCCAAGTCTCCCTCCAGAGCGGGGAACTCCGGGAGGCTCACGCTTTTTGCCCAGAGTGAGTCCATATTATCACCTCGCTGTAGTAGGGTGGCTATATAGCATGGTTTTATGCGCAGGGAAAATATAAGGGCTCTCCATATATATGGAGAGCCCTTATATTTCTCAGCCATAGCTCTTATTTATTCTCCTCAGCCTCAGCCAGTTCCTTCTTGTAGAGATATTTCTCGACTTCCTCTACAATATTCTTCGGTATCTCCCGCTTCACCGGGAAGGCCGTGGCGTTCACCATCTCCCTTGAGAATGCCAGCACATAGTTTCCGGTCTTCTCCAGGGCCTCTGCCGAGAGAAAATCCAGGGTGTCGAAGCGGTCGTGTATATACGCCGCGCCCGGGGCCCCGAAGCGGCAGAAG
Source organism: uncultured Clostridia bacterium (assembly GCA_947572385.1). Lineage (GTDB taxonomy): Bacteria > Bacillota > Clostridia > Oscillospirales > Acutalibacteraceae > Acutalibacter. The sequence goes on along the minus strand of CANPBX010000023.1, from coordinate 18,718 downwards.
TTCACCGCAGGTACGCCGCTGTCCGCAAATGGGATAGAGTCGCTGGAATAGATCCGCTGTTCAACTTTAGCCGAGTAGCCGCGTATCTTTGAGACGTAGTCCACGTACTTCACTAGATCCTCCTCAGCCATAACAGCCACAGAGTCCCGGCCCAGAATAGGCCCGCCCACGTCTATGTTTATCATCAGCAGGTGATCCTTGAGCTCGTCCTTATGCGCCTTAACATAGGCCCAGCTGCCCTCAAGGCCTATCTCCTCGGAGCCGTACCACATGAACTTCACCGTGCGCTTCGGAGGGTCCTCCTTAAAGTAACGCAGGAGCTCCATATTGATAACAGAGCCTGCGCCATTGTCATATACTCCCTTTGAAAAGTCCACGGAATCATAGTGCGCGCCGAAGGAGATTATCTCCTCAGGCTTTTCAGTGCCGGTTATGGTGGCTATCACGTTGTGGGAGGTCCTCTCCACAGCCTCGTTCTTCAGCACCAGCCTGGCTTTGCAGGCTCCCCTGCGCACCATATCTATGGCGTCCAGCGTCCGGGTATGCACCATGGGCACGCTGCCGAAGGCCCTAAGGGTCCTTCTCAGCTTCCGGGTGGAGAGGTCCGTGCCCTCGCGGTCGTCCCGGAGCTGCCCCTCCATAGTGACTATCCCAGCCACTCCCGCCTTTATCAGCCGGCGGTATACCGGGACCCTCAGAAAGCCGTTTATAAGGACTATCTTGCCCTCGGCCTTTGCAAGGTCTACCTCGTTGCCGTCCTCAACGTACAGGAAACCGGCCTCAAGGCCCCCCTGATAGGTATTCTTCGCGCACTTATAGCCGGTCACCGGATACTCGGCCTTATAGGGCTCGGTAATTTCCAGCGTCGCCGTCTCTATCTCAGCATCCTCTATCTCAAAGCTCTGGAGCTCGGCGGCCACGCCTATGGCCTCGCATTCGGCCTTCAGTATCTCCGCGGCCTTTAGCTCCTCGGGGGAGCCCGCCACTCTGGTAAAGCCAATTTTTTCCAGCAGGGCCATAGCCCGCCTGCCTGATATCTGCATTTTGACAACCTTCTTTCTTGGGGCTCCGCCCCAGACACTGAGTTATCTCAAAGTATGACCCGTCAGCTTTCTATATGCCACTTAACGCCCTCCGGCGTATCTTTTACAACGACCCGCCTTGCTGCCAGCTCATCCCTGATGGCGTCTGCCGCCGCCCAGTCCTTATTCCTCCGGGCCTCCGCGCGCCTGGCTATCAGCTCCTCTATCTCCCTTGCCAGCTCACCGTCCACCGTCTCCGAAGCCTCCGCGCCCTTACCGGCAAGCAGGTCCAGCCCCAGCACCTTATCAAAGTCCCCCGCAAGCCAGCGCTTCGTGCTGCCGCTCAAGTCGGACTTCAGCATATCATACAGCACCGTCAGCGCCTGGGATGTGTTCAGGTCGTTCCCAAGGGCCTCCCTGAACTGCTCACGGTATGCCTTTGCCGCGGCCATATCCGGGTCCCCATCCTTGGAGAGGGCCGTCACCCGGGCTGTCAGCTTCTGATATGCCTGGGCCGCGTTATCAAGGCTGCCAAAGGAAAAGGTCAGGGGCTTCCTATAATGGGACTGAAGGTTAAAGAGCCTGTATACCAGCGGGTCATAACCCTTCTCCTCCAGCAACGAGACTGTCAGCTTAGCCCCCTTGGACTTGCTTATCTTGCCCCCCGCGTCGTTCAGGTGCAGCACATGGAACCAGTGCCGGCACCAGGGATGCCCCAGATACGCCTCGCTCTGGGCTATCTCGTTGGTGTGGTGCGGGAAGGCGTTGTCAATGCCTCCGCAGTGCAGGTCCAGGTACTCTCCTAGGTTCTTAATGCTGATCGCCGAGCACTCGATATGCCATCCCGGGTAGCCAACCCCCCAGGGGCTGTCCCATTTGAGCTCCTGGTCCTCAAACTTGGACCTTGTAAACCACAGCACAAAATCCGTCTTATTGCGCTTGTTCCCGTCGGCCTCAACGCTGTCCCGCACGCCCACTGCCAGATCCTCGGCGTTCTGATTGCCGAAAACGTAGTAATTGTCCAGCTTGGACGTGTCAAAATACACATTGCCCCCGGCTATATACGCGCAGCCCTTGTCCAGCAGGGCCTGCACCATCTCGATAAAGTCGCCTATACAGCCAGTTGCCGGCACGACCGTTTCTGGCTTTCTGATATTGAGCTTCGCGCAGTCCTCAAAGAAGGCCTTTGTATACATGTCCGCCAGCTCCAGCACTGATCTGTGCTCCTGCCTTGCGCCCTTTAGCATCTTGTCCTCGCCAGTGTCCGCATCCGAGGTCAAATGTCCCACGTCGGTGATGTTCATCACCCGGTCCACCCTGTAGCCCTCATACTCCAGGGCCTTTTCCAGCACGTCCTCCATGATATAGGAGCGCAGGTTGCCGATGTGGGCCCGCCCGTAGACCGTGGGCCCGCAGGTGTACATCCTCACGACGCCCGGCTCGTAGGTGGCAAGATCTTCCTTCTTCATAGTAAGGGTATTCGTCAGCTTCATACTTTTACTGTCCTTTCAGCTCGTTGACTTTCTTCTCAAGCCGCTCCAGTTCCCCGCGCAGGCGGCATAGCTCCATGGAAACCGGGTCGGCCACGTGTATCTGGTCCAGCGTTTTGCTGGGCTTCGGATCCGGCACACGCTCACCGTTTATGCGCACGACCCTTGCGGGCACGCCCACAGCCGTGGCCCCCTCGGGCACCGCGTCCAGCACCACCGCTCCCGCCGCCACCCGGGCATTGTCCCCCACGGTAAACGGCCCCAGCACCTTTGCCCCGGCGCCTATAAGCACGTTATTACCAAGGGTCGGGTGCCGCTTGCCCTGGTCCTTGCCGGTGCCCCCAAGGGTCACGTTCTGATAGATGGTGCAGTTGTCCCCTATCTCCGTGGTCTCCCCTATGACGACCCCCATGCCGTGGTCTATGAAGAGCCCGCGGCCTATTGTGGCCCCAGGGTGTATCTCGATCCCGGTCTTTCTTCTGGAGTGCTGGGAGATCGCCCGGGCTATGAACTTCATGCCGTGGCGCTGGAACCAGTTGGCCCTTCTGTATGCCCTTACAGCCTTGAAGCCCGAATAGAGGAAATACACCTCTAGCCTGGACCTTGCCGCCGGGTCACGGTCCATTACCGCGTCGATATCCTCTTTGAGCCTGTTGAACAAAGCTCTCACCTCTGTACGGTTAATTTACGCCATCCTATTCCCCGGGCCGGCCTGTGGTTACTGGAACTTCAGCTGCTCGTGCTGGCTTTTGCGGTACTCCTCCCGCCGCTTCTCAAGCAGTGCAACCATCTTGGCATGGGGGTCTATGAGCTGGCTGGTGGAGATGTCGTGATTCAGGGCCGACACATAATAGGATATGTACTTGGACACGTCCACCTCATAGAACCAGGGCCTGTTCTTCAGCTCCTCGGTGCGGTATGTAAGGTTCGTCCCGAACACCCCGTCCAATAGGCCCCCGCGGTGGGCCTTGTCAAAGCTGTCAAGGCCCTTGGCGAAGATGGCAAATGTGGCAAAGCAGAAGAAGCGCCTTGCTCCCCTCTCCTTCACATTATATGCTATGTCCAGCATGGACTCTCCGGAGGAGATGATGTCGTCGGCAACGAACACGTCCTTGCCCTTCACGTCCGAGCCCAGGTACTCGTGGGCAACTATGGGGTTGCGCCCGTCGACCACCCTGGAGTAGTCGCGGCGCTTATAGAACATGCCCATCTCCACACCCATTACAGAGGCGTAGAACATATTGCGGTCCAAGGCCCCCTCGTCCGGGCTTATGACCATGAATTCGTCCCTGTCTATCACCATGTCCGGGAAGCTTCTGAGCATCTTTTTGAGCACCTGATAGGAAGGCCTCAGGTTGTCAAAGCCCATCAGGGGAACGGCGTTCTGTACCCTGGGGTCGTGGGCGTCGAAGGTCACAACGTTCTGAACTCCCATATTCTGCAGCTCCTGCAGAGCGAAGGCGCAGTCCAGGGACTCCCGGTAGTTCCTGCGGTGCTGCCTGCCGCCGTAGAGCACCGGCATTATCACGTTCAGCCTGTGGGCCTTGCCGCTGGCAGCCTGGATGATACGCTTGAGATTTTGGAAGTGGTCGTCCGGGGACATGTGGTTCTCCATGCCGAAATACGGATATGTCGGGCTGTAGTTGCCCACATCCACCACGATGTACAGGTCGTACCCTCTTACGGTCTGCTCGATCAGGCCTTTTGCGTCCCCGGAGCCGAAGCGGGGGCAGCTGCAGCTCAGCATGAAGCTGTCCACATCCATGCCCGCGGCCTTGGCCCAGCGTACCAGGTGCGCGTCAATCTTTTCACCCAGCTCCTCCGCGCCCTCCAGGGCTATTATCCCCAGGGGGGCCACGCGGTCCTCAAGACTGAATAATGATTGGGCTCTCTCTTCCATAAATTTGCCTTCCCTTTCTGCGGCGCGGCCTCTTGACCGCGTCCGCCTCAACATAGTTTCCTCAGGTGGTATTATAGCATATACTGCCTATCCCTGCCAATCCAATTTTGAGAAACATACCCAGTTTTGAATATTTATTTCAAAACTGACTAGACCGCCGCAAAAATGTTAAAACTTTTGCAGCGGTCTCCATATGGTTTATTCTATTGCCTTGGCTATTGTCACAGAATCATACCCGCGAAGCTCCACTTTTCCCGCAGCCTCGCCGGTGCGCAGGTCCATATAGCCCTCGGGGAGGGCTACCGTCTTGGGCTCGCCTGTGAAGTTTTGCAGGAATACAAAGCGCTCCGTGTCCGTCTCCCGCAGGCAGGCCTCAACGCCGAAGGGCACTTCCCCGGGCAGGGCACGCTTGCAGTCCAGGCCGGGTATGAGGGTGCCGAGGAAGTCGGAGTAGAAGTCCACACCGGCCCTTGCCGCCACATAGTAGGCATTACCCTTGCCGTATTCCGCCACGGTCCAGGCGGGCTGCCCTTTATAGAAATCGCTGCCATAGGTGCCGATGACCGCTGCCTCCTCTGCATGTATCAGCTCGCAGAGCTCGGTGACCTTGTAGCTCCTGCCGTCCCCAGTGACGATGGAGTTCTCCTCACCGTCCCAGAGGCCGTCTATCTCCTCGTTCCATATGCCGTAGAGCTCACGGAGCCCGCCGGCGGGCCAGCCCCCCAGATAGCACAGGTCGTTCTCGTTTACAAGGCCGGTATGGTATGTGCCCACCAGGGTGCCGCCGTCCTTTACAAAGGCCTTCAGCTTCTCCTCAAAGCCCGCCCTGAGCATATAGAGCATGGGGGCAAGCACCAGCTTATACTTTGAGATATCGCACTCCTCGTCAACTATGTCCACGGGCACGCCCATCTGCCATAGAGCCCTGTACTGGTCCCTGACGGCCTCGGCGTAGTGTATGCCGCAGTTGCGGGGGCCCTGGGCGTGTTCCATGGCCCAGCGGTTTTCAGTGTCGAAGACTATGGCCACGTCGGGCTTCACCTCACTGCTATAGAGGGCCTTGTCAAGAAGCTCCAGGCGCTCTCCCACCTCGACAACGTCCTTAAAGGCCCGGGTCTCACCATGGCCCACATGGTCCACCACGGCCCCGTGGAACTTCTCGCTGGAGCCCCGGCTCTTCCTGAACTGGAAATACTGCACGGAGTTTGAGCCGTGGCCCACGGCGGACATGCTTGCCGCAAGCTGCATCCCCGGCCGCTTGAGCCTGGAGACCGGCTGCCAGTTGGTGGCGCTGGGGCAGGACTCCATCAGCAGGAAGGGCTTCTGCTTTAAGGAGCGCATTACGTCGTGCCAGAGGGCGTGGTTCTGGGCCTCCTCAACATCTGCCGCTGCGCTGCCCCTCCAGACAGGGTAGGAGTCCCAGGAGACAACATCCAGGATGTCCTTCCATTTAAAGTAGTTATAGCAGATAAAGTCATACATAAGGTTGGCTGTAACAGGCACAGAGGGGTCCACAGCCTTTACAGCGTCCCGCTCCATCCTGATAAAGTCCCCGACCTGGTCGGTAGTAAAGCGCATCCAGTCAAGGAACAGCCCGTGTACGCTTCTGGAGCCGTTGGGGGCCGGAGCCTGGACCTCCTCAAAGGAGTTATAGGTCTGGGCCCAGAAGTCGGTCCAATACTGCCGGTTCATCGCGTCTATAGTGCCGTACTTCTTTTTCAGCCATTCCCTAAAGGCCGCCTGGCATTTATCGCAGTAGCAGATACCGCCGTACTCGTTGGAGAGGTGCCAGAGTATGACTCCGGGGTGCTTGGCAAAGCGCTTTGCGAGAGCCGTGTCCATTGCCTTCACCTTCTCCCTGTATACAGGAGAGGTATAGCAGTGGTTATGCCTCTCGCCGGAGAGGTCCCTTACCCCCTCTTTCGAGACCCGGCGTATCTCCGGATACTTCTCGCTCATCCACCGGGGCTTTGCCCCCGAGGGCGTGGCAAGGACAGTATAGATACCGTTTTCATAGAGGTCGTTTATGACCTCTTCCAGCCAGCCGAACTCGTACCGGCCCTCCTCAGGCTCCAGCTTGGCCCAGGCAAAGATAGCCACGGACACACAGTTGATATGCGCGGCCTTCATCAGCTCGATATCCTTTTTGAGGATATCGGGGCTATTAAGCCACTGGTCCGGGTTATAGTCGCCGCCGTGGAGCATATGGGGAAACTTGGGTGTGACAGAAGACATGATATTGCCCCTTTCAGATTATTAAATTACAGGTTTATTTCCTGTATGTGACTGTAGTTGATCTTAAAAGCCTGCGTCCGGCCTGGTATATCAGCCAGCCCAGAAGCTTCTTCCCGGGTGTAAGCGGTATCCCCGGCGCGTATCTCATGCCCGCATATTTGCGCCAGAAGCTGTTGTCCTCAGTGGGGTAGTCCGTTTCGGCGGCTGTCATTGCCTGGAACAAATTAAAGGGCACGAGCACCCCCGCGCCCGGGACGTGCAGCTTCCCGGAGCTTATGTCCGCATAGAACTTTCCTGCTATATCATGGGTCTTTTTTAAATCCTTTGCCGACGGCCTGTAGTCGTTCCAGCTCAGGGCCATTATCGGAAGCTGATAGCACTTATTGAAGCCCCAGCCGGAGAGGACTGCCGCCATAGCTTTTGTTGTGCTCCGGGCCGACACTCCCCCGGTGGTGGTGATGACTAGGGCTTTCTTTGTGAAATACCTGGGGCGGTGCAGCATGAACGCCATATGGTCGGTAAAGTTTTTCAGTATTCCCGGCAGGTGCCCCTGAAAGCACGGCACAGAGAAAATAACGCCGTCGCTGTCCTCAATAATATCCATAACCGGCTGAACTTTTTCATTGTGGGGGCAAGTCCAATGCCCTCTGCGAAAGCAGCTGCTGCAGCCTGTGCAGAAGGGCAGGCCTATATCCGACAGGTGTACTTCCGAAAAAATAATATCCCCGTCTATGTCCGTTAAAAACCTTTTGGCTTCCTCTGTCAGGAGCCATGTATTGCCTTTATGGGGCCCGCCGTTTACAATAAGTATTTTTATTGCTCCACACCCCCATCTTATTTTGTTATTTAATTATACCCCTTTTGCTCCGGAAGGTCAATAAGCCCCGCGGACAAAAGAGAACTTTATTTGACAGTCTCGGGCTATTGACAGATTTTTTTATATTTAGTATGATGGACTTGCCAAGCTTGGACCAGGCCCTGCAATTCAAAAGAACATTTTCCCATTGACAGAACCCATAGAAATGAGGTATCATAATGACAGAAGCAATGCACAAGCACTACCTTGAATACGGTCCCTTCACCTATCCCGGGCTTTACGCGGACTATTTCCGTTCGCTCCCGGAGGACCCCAGCGAGCTGGGGCACCTGATATCCCACCAGATAATCCACCGGGTCACCTTGAGGGAGGGGAACAAAAACGCCAACTTCGACCTGCGCTACGGCGACATGACCCGCTGGCCCTGGTACCGTTCCCAGTGCCAGGATGATATCTACCTGACCGCCCCGGCCATAGCCGCCGGGCTCTTCCGCTTGGACGAGCGGGGCTTCGTGCCCGACAGGGCGGTGGAGCACAAGCTGGTGCTCACCTGTCGGTTTGTGTCGGTGCTGGTATCCTCTATATACAAGTCCAAGGGCATACCCTGCCGCAGCAGGGCGGGCTTCGCGCCATACTTTAACCCGGACGCCAGCATGGACCACTGGATAAACGAAATTTGGCTTGAGAAGGAGGGCCGATGGCTCACTTTCGACGCCGACGGCTTCTACGAGGGCTTGCCGGTGCCTGTGGCCCAGTACGACATAAAGCCCGGGGAGTTCGACTGGCCTGCGGACGCGTGGCTATCTATACGCCGGGGCGAAACCGACGGCTCCCGCTTCCTCTATGCCGACGGCCTTGGGACCAACGGTCTGCGCTCTGTGGGCAGATACCTTGTGTATGACTTCCATGCCCTGATGAACCATGAGATATCCTATGTCTTCCAGCCCAGGTTTATGGAGCCGCTGCTCTTTAGGGGAGAGGCACTGTCCCAGGAGGACATGGCCCTTCTGGACCGCCTGGCGGAGCTTCTTTTAGAGCCCGACCTGAACTTCCCTAAGCTTCTCAATATGTGGAACAGCGAGAGAAAGCTGAGGGACCTTTCAAGCCCCTTGGTGGGCTAAAAATTTCGTAACAGTTTTTTCAGCTCATTCTCCCCCAGACTTCACACAGATTTCACAATCATAGGGCATAATATAGCCACAGTAAGCAAACAACCTATAGCGAAACGCGAAAGGAGCGGCTATTTTATGAACACCTATGATAACGGCAATAAGACCACCAATGAAGGCGGGAACACCCTCGAGCAGAAGCCCTCGGCTCCCCAGCACGGTACAGGCTCCGGCAGCACCGGCTCTTACCCATACACCTCCCAGACTGCAGGCCCCGGCTATACCGGCAGCCAGTACCCACAGTACCAGGCCCCGCCCTCCTACCAGACAGCGGCCCAGCCCCAACAGCAGAGCAGCTATAGCTGGGGCCCGGGCGCACCTCAGAACTACTACCAGCAGCCCAAGCCAGCTTCCCCTCAAAAGAAGCGCCGGGGCGGGAAAGTCTTTGTGAAGGCCCTGGCGGCGGTGCTGGCCTGCTCTGTAGTTTCACTGGGCTCTGTTGGAGTCTTCGCGGCCATGATACAAAACGGGGTCGTAAATATAGAGAGCCCCGATGACGCCGCAGAGACCGCCGCCTTCACCCTCTATAAACGGGCGGATACCGGCGACTCCGGTACCACGCCCACCTCCACAAAGGGCGGCATGACTACCCAGCAGGTGGCCCAGAAGGTGATACCCTCCGTGGTCTGCGTGCAGAACTACCAGATAGTCCAGCAGCAGAACAGCTTCTTCGGCAACTTCTTCATGGGCGGCGGGTCAGAGGAAAACTCCGGCGAGCTTACCCCCGCGGGAGAGGGCTCAGGCATTATCATCTCTGAAGACGGCTATATCGTCACAAACCAGCATGTTATTGCCGGGGCGGACCATATCTCTGTAGTTACCTCCGACGGCACCAGCTACGACGCCCAGCTCGTCGGCGAGGACTCCCAGACGGATTTGGCTGTAATTAAGGTGGATACCGAAGATAAGCTTACCCCCGCCGAGTTCGGCAGCTCAGACGACCTTCAGGTCACCGACCAGGTGCTGGCGGTGGGCAACCCCGGGGGCCTGCAGTTCAACTCCAGCGTCACCATCGGCTATATCTCGGCCCTTAACAGGCCCGTGACCAACAGCGAGACCGGCTTTGTTGTAAACTGCATCCAGACCGACGCGGCTATAAACCCCGGCAACTCCGGCGGCGCGCTGGTAAACTCCGACGGCCTTGTGGTCGGCATCAACTCCTCGAAGATCGCCGCAACCGAATACGAGGGCATGGGCTTTGCGATACCTTCAACAGTGGTCCAGCCTATAGTCAGTGATCTGATAGAGTACGGCTATGTTCAGGACAGGGCTATGCTGGGCATTACCGGGGCCTTTGTGAACAGGGCTATGTCAAACTTCTACGGCCTGCCCCAGGGGTACTGCGTGGGCGAGACCGTCACCGAGAATGCCAAGGCCTCAGGGCTCAAGACCAATGACATCATAACCGCTATCGACGATACGCAAATCGTCGCGGAGAATACAGTTTCCTCCTATCTCGCCACCAAGAAGCCCGGCGACAAGGTGACACTCACCATCGACCGGCCCCTCACAGGCGAAAGCGGTATTAAAATAGATCTGACCCTCTCAGCAAATACAGGCTCTTCCAACTAATTTCGAGTACAAGTTTTCTTTTTCATAATCTCCTTTTTCAAGCGGAAAGCCCGGGGCCTTTGCCCTGGGCTTTCTGCCTTTCATTGGTATTATCTGCCAGCGCCCTGCGGGTTCAACTAAATACCGTTTCAGTATTGCGCACCCGCAGAAACATCGTGAGCAAAAGCCCTGCCCCGCAGCATCCCGCAAGGAAAAGGTACATCGTGCCAATGCCCCATTCCCCTGCGATCCAGCCGCAGATATTCTGCATTACGATCCCAGCCAGGCTGTTCACCGCTCCTACTACCGCAAGCCCGGTGGTAGTCAGCCCCGCGGGCACCAGGCACCTCACCATCTTTAGGGTGAGCATCATATAAAGGGTGGAGGTGACCGCCTTGAGCAGCACTATAACCGCCATCACGACCCCAGGCGACTCCGCTGTGCCATACACCAGGAACTGCCCGATAGCCAGCACAAAGCAGGCCGCTGTCAGCACCTTCCCCGAGAGCCTGTCCATGAATTTATGGGAGAACAAAAACAGGGGTATCTCCACCACCGTGCTAACAGAGAGCACTGTCCCCACTATCCCGGTGGATACGCCCATCCCGGTTAAAAGCACCGGCGAATAGTTCATGTTCACCCCGGAGCACCCTGAGAATATGAATGCCGCCAGAAGGAACAGGAAGAACTGCGGGCTCTCAAGCAGCGCTCTGAGCCTTGGTTTCTCCTCACGGCCTTCAGCGCCTTTTACCGCAGGGGGCTGCAGCTCCACTCCCAGCAGCCCCAGAAGGCTGAGCCCGCAGGCGGCTGCCGCCAGCAGGAACATGGCATAGCCTGGCAGCAGCTCCATTGCCAGGCCCGCCCCCTGGACCCCTGTGGCGTACCCGATGGTGCCCCAGACCCGCAGGGTGCCGTACCTAAACCGGCTCTCCCCCGCCAGCCGCTCGCATATAGAGGAAAGGCCGTTGAGGGCGGACATTATAAGTCCGTTCAGCACAAATAAAATACCAAGCCCATTCATCCCGGCGAAGACCATCCCCAGCAGCCCTATTGCAGCCAGCAGCGCCGCCGCCACAAGCTTCTGGTTTCCGGCCCTGTCTGTTATGTATCCCAGCACCGGGACTATGGCAAGGGAGAAAAGGCCCGCCGCGGAGAGTATTAGCGACATCTCCCGGTCGTCCTTGCCAATACCTGTGAGGTACACCGCCAGCACCGAGCTATATGCCGCGAAAGCCAGATAAAACCCCACATACATCAGCACAAAGTTGAAATAACTGTTTTTATATTTTCTCGGCATATCCCTATACCCTGATAAAATTCATCACCAAGACCAGCACAAACGCCAGCCTCGTAATATGGTGCGTCGGGTGGAAAAGCCTCTTATCCCCGGCCTCCTTCATTGCCCGGCGGCCGTTATAAAAGGCCGCGCCGCAGACTGTTCCACCGCCAACCGCCATCGATATGGCGTCCAGATCCCCCGGCCAGCCACAGATACAGGCCGGTACCGCCGCCAAAGTGGTGAGGCTCCCTATGAGCATTGCTGTCTGCGAGGGCCTGTATCCCTTGGCCATGGCGCTTATACCGGCGATAAGGTGCAAAAGGCCAAATACCAGCGCTAAAGCGCATACTGTTAAGGTCCAGACTACTAAAAATGACAGATCATTTTCAGGCGGCATTATCTCCTCCTCCTTTTCATCCTTGCCCTGACCCTATAGGGGTACACGGGGCTCTGGGAGTTTGCTATCACATGGTCCACAAGGTGGAGCATCGCCAGCATAAACACTATGGCGAATATGAGCAGCGGCATAAGGGCGATAAGCATGGGCAGAGCCAGCTCAGTCAGCTGGAATAGGCCCCCAAGGAAGCTGTAGGCCAGTATGAATGCCGTCAGCAGCCCGAAGAACAGCGTGCCCCTAAGTGCGTTGAAGGGGGCGCTCACTTTAAAGAGCATGATAAAGCCGGTCATGGCGGTCATTATCACCGCCATTGTGGAGGTCTCATCAGGGGTCATCCCCAGGGGTGCTGCCAGGGCGCAGAGGGCCACTATGTTGGCGGTCATTGTCAGCGCCGCGGGAATGCACATTCGTATCACGTTGTTTATAAACTTGCCCCGAAGCCTGTCGTTATTGGGCTCCAGCGCCAGTATGAACGAGGGCACGCCTATTGTCAGCGAGCTTATCAGGGTCTGCTGTATTGGCTGGAAGGGATAGGAGTAGTTTATAAAGATGAACAGCACGCCTATAAGGGCCGAGAAAATAGTCTTTACCAGGAACAGAGAGCTGGAGCGCTGCAGGTTGTTGATAGACCTGCGCCCCTCCTGCACCACCACCGGCATGGACGCAAAGTTCGAGTCCAGCAGCACCAGATTAGATACGGTCCTTGCCGCGTCGCTGCCCGAGGCCATGGCTATGGAACAGTCGGCCTCCTTTAGCGCCAGCACGTCGTTTACGCCGTCGCCGGTCATGGCCACGGTGTGTCCGTCTTCTTTAAGCGCCTTCACAAAGGCCAGCTTCTGCTGGGGCGTCACCCGCCCGAACACCGCGTACTCCTTGACCGCCCGCTTTATGTCCTCCTCACTGTGTAGGGTCGTAGCGTCCACATATTTGCCGGCGTTGTCAAGGCCCGCCTTCCTGGCGATGTTCGCCACGGTCACGGCGTTGTCGCCGGATATCACCTTCAGGTCAACCCCCTGGTCCGCGAAGAAGCGCAGGGTTCGGGGGGCCTCCTTCCTTATCTTGTCGCTTATGAGCACCAGGCCCATGGCCTTCAAGCCTTCGGGCAGGGCCTTATCGTCAAAGCTCAGGTCCGCCCTTGCAAGCAGCAGCACCCTCTGTCCGTTCTTTGAGTAGCCCTCGGCCCTCCTCTTATACGGCCCGAAGCCATCGCCCAGGATAAACTCACCCGCACCCATCACATAGCAGCCACGTCCGGAGAAATACGCGCCGCTCCACTTGCGTGCAGAGGAGAAGGGCACGGCCTCCGCTGCTCTCCATGCGGTGCTATTAGGGAGCCAGTCTTTCAGGGCCATAAATGTCGGGTTGCTGTCTGTAAGGGTGTTCACAAGGGCCGTGAGCGCCTCTTTCATCTGCTCCTCTGTGAAGCCCTCAAAGGGCACGATTTCGTCCACCTGCATGGAGCCCTCGGTTATAGTCCCGGTCTTGTCAAGGCAGAGGGTGTCCACCCTTGCCAGGGTCTCAACACAGTACATGTCCTGCACCAGCGTCTTTCTTGCCGAGAGCTTTATAACGCTCACCGCAAATGCCAGGCTTATCAGCAGCACCAGCCCCTCGGGTATCATGCCCACCATGGCGGCAACGGTGCTCACCACGGAGTTCTGCAGTGTGTCGCCCAGCACGAAGAACTGCTTCCAGAACAGCACCCCGCCCACAGGCAAAATCGCAAAGCCGATTATCTTTACTATCAGGTCGATGGAGTCCATGATCTCAGAGCTGCGCTTTTTCATATAGCTGGCGTCCCCGGCTATCCTGTTGGCGTAGCTCTCCGCGCCCACATGCTCCACCTGGGCCGAGCATGTGCCGCTCACCACAAAGCTCCCCGATAGCAGCGGGTCACCAGGCAGCTTCACCACCGGGTCCGACTCGCCGGTAAGCAGGGACTCGTTCACCTCGCACTCCCCGCCCACCACTACGGCGTCCGCGCAGATCTGGTTGCCCGCGCCGAAAATCAGCACGTCGTCCAGCACCACGTCCTCCACCCGGACATTATACCTCTGCCCTCCCCTTAAAGCCACAGCCTTCGGTGCGGATATCAGTGAGAGCTTGTCTATGGTGCGCTTTGCCTTTATCCCCTGGAATGAGCCTATCACTATGTTGGAGATTATCACCCCCATAAACAGCGCGTTCTGAGGGGAGCCCACCAGCAAAACCGCCAGCGCCAGGGCGAAGTTCAGCAGGTTAAAAAATGTAAATACGTTCTCCCTTATTATCTGCCCCTCGCTTTTAGAGCGCACCCCCGAGTCGCCGTTGTGCAGGCCTTCGCGCATCCGCTGCTCCACCTGCTGTGGCGAGAGCCCTTCGCCGGGGTCGGGGTAGAATCTCTTTGCGCCCCGGGTGCTCTGCTCCCCCGGGGGCGGGGGAGTTTTTGAGTGCTTCATATCCATTGTACCTCGCAGTTATTTGTTGGTAGAGCCTTGCTCTGCTATTAAGTATACACCTAATAGCCGCTATTTCCAAGTAAAATCCGTTGATAAAGTCCAAAAATTTTTCTTACGGATATCTTAATTCATAATTTTGTAAGGAAATGATTGACATAAGCAGGCTGAGCGGCTATAATATATTGTATAAAAGCTAATCAGGCAAATAATTGAACCGCATATATTGTGTGAAAATGCGGAGGAAAGGAAGAATTTTGTATGGCTGCGAGGGAGAAACGCGAGGAAATCATGATAGTCAACCGCAGGACGGGTAAGGCTCTGCAGAGCACCGGTCCCGACAACGGCCAAATAGTGGAGCAGGCCACACCCAACGGCAGCGACGCCCAGCTTTGGACTCCTGTAAAGGCGCCGGGGCGCGCCTTCAAGCTCGTAAACAAGCAGAATGGAAAGGTGCTGGATGTTACCCACGGCAGCACGGAAGCCGGTACCTGGGCCCAGACCTGGGATGACGTGGCTGACGGCGAGAGCCAGGTTTGGAAGTGGGAGAAGGTCACCTCCATCTACAAGAAATTGATGAACGTCCAGTCCGGGAAGGTGCTGGACATTGTGGAAATGCGCGAGGACGACGGCGCTCCCGCCCAGATATGGGACGATGTGGAGGGTATAGGTCAGCAGTGGAAGCTGGTCTCCACCGAAGCCGATAGCGCCCCTGCCGCTGAGCAGGCTCCCCCAGAGAAGGAGCCCGCGCCCAAGAAGGCTGCCGCCCGCAAGCCCCGGGCTGCAAAGGCCGCCGCTAAGGAGGCCCCTAAAGCTGAGGCCGCTGAAGCAAAGCCCGCACCCAAGACTCCCGCAAAGCGCGGGCGCAAGAGCACCAAGGCCGACAAATAAACTGAAATGATATAAAAGCAGCCCGCGCTAATGGGGCGGTGACGTAAGAAAACATTTTACGCGAGGGTCGGTGTAGCGTCAAGCTGTGCCGACTTTCGCATTATTTTTTTCTTGGCCGGTCCTGCCGGTGGAGATGAAAAGAGAGCGGCTGAATATGCCTTCCGCCCTGAGCAGGCAGAGAGACCTTCGCTTTATGCTGTACGAGGATCCCATAGATCAGCAGCGCCCGATCCAATTTCTGGACCGGCTGGTTCGGGCCTCCAGCCGAAAGGTTTTCCTGATCTTGTACGATCTAAAGGCACATTACAGGAAAAGGCCGCCGCCTCGGCTGGACAGGCGCCGGGGCAAAATCGAGCTGTTCTTTCTGCCTCCCTATGCCCCCAAGATTTTTTGAACATGGCTTTGTTACCGAAAAGCGAGCTGAACCAGTTTTCCGGCAGTTAAAGCGAGTGTACGTTTGTGCTGGTAATTATTGACCTGTTTATACTTGAGGTCATAATAACGCCTGCACTCGGAGCCGCATACTCTCACAGAGGTGGCGGCTTCTAGCAGATAATAGCGGAGGGAACAGGTGGCAGGGTGTTGGAAACGATGGCAAATATCCGTTCAATTTGTCATACAATAATCGCGGTTTTCAGCGAGATGACCGACCTGGCCGGGCAAAAGCAGTTCAAGCCCTTTATGCTGCTATATAATACCGGCCTGCCATTTATGGCCGCCATGCTCTTTGCCAGGGGCATCCCCAGGCGCTGGAGCTGGATCTCCCCAATGGAGCATCCGCCGCCATATCCGGTTTGGC
Source organism: uncultured Clostridia bacterium (assembly GCA_947572385.1). Classification (GTDB taxonomy): domain Bacteria; phylum Bacillota; class Clostridia; order Oscillospirales; family Acutalibacteraceae; genus Acutalibacter. The sequence continues at coordinate 2,733 of CANPBX010000023.1, read as the reverse complement.
GGGGACAGCCCATATCATTATGACTGCCGCGTCACAGCGAGGCCCTTTAAGTAAACTATGATCTATAGTATATACTTATGCAAGCCCTTCTTCAAGCAAGGTCCACTGGAAGTTCTCCCACAGCAGCCTGCTGCCCACATCCGTCCCCTCCGGCAGCAGGAACATCGCCACCTGGTTTTCCACGCCGCTGTCGCTTGTCATATAAGCGTAGTCGCCGTTGATAGAATCAACCGTATAGTAAAACGGCCCCATAAATTTACACCTCCCCCAGCTTCTCTCTGGTCAAATCCCTGACCCATTTAAACTTACGAAACCTGAACATGACCCATGGTATCTTTCCCACTTCATCAAGGCAGGTGCAGGCATAGACCGCCAGTGGCGACCAGTGGAACACGAAAGCCCCGGTAAAGGCCAGGGGCACGGCAATGCACCACATGCAGACTATAAGGCTGTACATATCGAAGAGGGTGTCGCCGCCGCCGTCCAGCACGCCGTTGATAGTCACTGTGTTCACGCAGCGGCCTATCATGTATATAGCCATAATGACCATCATGCCCCAAAGATACTCCCGGGCCCTGTCAGTGAGGGTGACCATGCCTACTGTAAGTGGTGTGACCGCCAGCACCAGAACGGTTGAGAGCAGGCCGATCACATAGGATAGGTTCTTCAGGCGGATACCGTAGGCCTTTCCCCTCTCGAGGTTCCCGGCGCCCAGCTCATTGCCCACCATGATGCCTGCGGCGCTACCGATACCATTGCACAAGCAGCAGATCAAATCCCTCACCACCGCCGATACCGAGTTAGCCGCAGCAGCGTCGCTGCCCATATGCCCGATTATAGCGGTATATGAGGTAAAGCCCACGCCCCAGCAGAGGGAGCCGCCTATAAGCGGCAGTGCCTGGCGGGCAAAGTCGGCATTAAGCTGCCCGGGGAGTTTAAAAAATCTCCCCGGCGCGGGCCGCACGAACCCGGGCTTCATGGTCATGAGCAGGCAGAGCAGCAGCTCTATGGCCCGGGAGATAGTGGTAGCCAGGGCGGCGCCCCTGGCCTGCATCCTGGGTGCACCCAAAAGCCCGAAGATAAAGACGGCATTCAAAATGACATTCATTATAACGGCGCTGGAGCTGATAAGCGCCCCTAGTTTGACGCGGTCCGTAACCTTCATGGCGGTGAGATAGCACTGGGAAATGCCTGTTAGAAGATACGACCAGCCGGCGATCCGGAGATATGTACTGCCGATGGCAATAAGCTCTGGGTCCCCGGTAAAAATTCTCATGAGCATCCCCGGGATCAGTTCGCAGGCCAGAAAAAACAGTACCGACACCATTCCCGAGTACCGAAGCATCATATTGAACAGGTCCTCAAGGGTATGCCTGTCCCTCTTGCCCCAGTATTGAGCCCCCAGAATGGCCCCCGCACCTGCAATAGCCCCGATAAACATATTCTGTATAAACTGTATCTGTGTGGCCAGCGATACCGCCGTCATCTCCGCCTGGGCCACCCTGCCAAGCATCAGGGCGTCGGCGGCAGCCACCAGCGCCAGCATCAGGCTCTGCAGGGCAATAGGCAGGGTGAGGCGAAGAAGGTCCTTGTTGAATTTCCGTTTGTCTGTCATTTGGTTTACTTCCCCTTTTTGTTACTGACTCCATATTATAGAGGCAAACATGGGGTTTGTCAATGACCCTAAGGGGATGAAGCACACCCATCTCATAAATAGAGAGTAAGAGAGCCGGGTCCAAAAGAGCAGAAAGCATATGGGCCTTTATGGAAACTTTCTTGTGATGGTTAGCCGGCAAGGAAGTTTTTATGGACAGCCCGTGCATGGCGTTGGCTGTTACTGTTTTCCCCTTGACGTCCAGATACATTGGCATCTCTCGGAAAATGGGGATCTCGTTGGTTTTCTCATGAATGGTCTCTTGCGCCAGCACCACGCCGTTTTCTGTCACATATGCGCTGAAGATCTGCGGCGCACTGAGGGGTCCCCTGATTTTCTGTACTGCAAATTGACTTTCCATCCACAGCGAAGTTCACCCTCGATGTCGAACCGCATACGGAGAATATCCAAAACAGCATCGCCTATTTCCTTGCCATTAACAGCGCTTAATATTCTGGCAAAGGTTGCCTTTGAGGGAATCGTCTGTATTCCGAATCCTTTCTCCCATAAATCCTTCTTGCTTTTGGCGTATATCACCAGATTTTCCAATTCGACCAACCCGCTCAACGCCGCGCACATTACGATAATAAAACGTCCGCCAGCGGATGTTTTACCTAACTTGGATGCCCCTTATCTTCTATTTCTGACATCCCAGCCCGGATCTCTTCCATTTTCATCACCCTGCATTATTATACCACTTTTTTATGAGATGGGAACGGGGGATGAAGTGACCGAACTGGCCTGGCCACGATCCGCGCCTAAATTTTTTTCGCAAACCCCTTGACAAATCAGAAAAACTTGGTATAATAATAGAGTCACTGGGATATGTCCCGGTGCAGGAGAAAGCGGTATTGTGTAATGGTAGCACAGCAGACTCTGACTCTGTTTGTCTGGGTTCAAATCCTGGTACCGCTGCCAAACCGGGCAAGGGCCTGGAGCCTATAGAGCCCCAGGCCCTTCTTTTTTTACAGTTGGTTAACTGGCAATGTTTGCCAGTTCCATCGAGGTGTGGCTCAGCTTGGTAGAGCGCTACGTTCGGGACGTAGAAGCCGCAGGTTCGAATCCTGTCACCTCGACCA
>CANPBX010000022.1 GCA_947572385.1 uncultured Clostridia bacterium | reverse complement strand
AAGAGCGCCGGAAAAGCTCCGACGCTCTCTTAGTTGGCGGAGAGGATGCGACTCGAACGCACAATGCCTTGCGGCACACCACATTTCCAATGTGGCTCCTTACCAATTAGAATACCTCTCCGTATCCCCGGCTCGATTATTATACCTTATCCCGCCAAAAAAATCAAGAGTTTTTTGCAAAAAAATTAAAGCTAAATTACAACTATTTTATTCCCCTTTGAAGTTTAAAGGCAATTCATAGCTTCCCAGCCCTACTTTTACAAATCCCAGCTTATCCAACAGCCTGACCGAAGGGAGGTTTTCATCCGCCGTGCCGGTCACAAGCTTTTCAAGTCCCAGCTCCTCTGCGGCATACCGAATCATGCGGCGGGCAGCCTCTGTTGCATAGCCCTTTCCCTGCCACTGGGTATGAAGGCAATAGCCCAGGTTGCGTGAAATATCGTCCACATGGTTAAGGCTGATAAACCCGATAATTTTGCGCTCCTCTTTTAACTCCAGCGCCCAGAACTCATCCGTGCTAGCAAAATAACCCAAGACCTCGCGTAGACCAGCATCGTCTGTAGGGAAGGCACTGTCGTATATAGCGTATGGTGAAGCCATCTTGTCTCTGATCAGCTCACAAAAGTCATCAATATCCCCTGCTGCAAACTTACGTATATACAGTCTCCCGGTCTCCATCCCGATCCCCCAAAACGAAATTTTTTTGATTATATCATGCTGGCTGTTGCGTGTCAAGCAAGGAAGCTGCGTCCGATGAAAAAAATAGGGAAATTTCTAAAAAGAATGTTTGAATATTCCTTTGTAATTTGGTATAATCAGAACATAGACTTGCTTTAGGAGGGATATCCTTGAACAAAAAAGGCGCCGCCAATACAGCGGCGGTCATTGAGATAGGCACTAACAATATTGCCATGCGTGTGGCTCAGCTTGTTAAGGGCGAGATACGCAGCCTGGATCACCTTAAATACCCTATAAGCCTGGATCACGATGTGTTTGAAACCGGGGCTATAAGCTTTAACAGCCTCAGGCAGCTGTCCTCGGCATTGGATAAATTTTCCGATGCACTGCTGTCATATGGCATTGAAAAGCCTCGGGTCGTATCCGGCACTGCCCTGCTTGAAGCAAAAAACCGCTCGCTGGTTGTGGACCAGTTAAAAGTGCGTAACAATATGGATGTTACCGTCCTGGACGGCAGCCAGGAGAAGGCCTATATCTTCTCTGAGCTGAAAAAACGTTTGGACGGCGACGCCTCAGTTAAGGACGGCTGCACACTGGCGGCACATATAGGCTCGGGCAGCGTCGGCCTGGCCGTTCTGGACTGCGGAAGGATAGTCTACTTCCAGAATATACCCATGGGAGCCTTGAAGCTCCATGATGTCATGGGTGAGCTGCGGCGCAACGCCGACGATTTTCACTATATCCTTGAAGAATATATGGACACCATGCTCAACCGCATGAATCTCTCCGGATTCCCCATACGCAATCTGGTGCTCACCGGCACGCAGATCAAACTTATTGCAAAACTCTGCGGCAGCAAGCAGGTAGGCACGGTGTTCCATATTGACGTGCAAAAGCTCCAGGGGCTGTATGATTCGGTGCGCTCCCTGACAGCAGAGAGCATCGCCCTCAGGTACGGTATCACCGAAAGCCAGGCTTCATTATTATATACGGCGCTGTTCATATACCGTGGCATGGTGCGCTTCTGTCCCGAAGCCCGGGAGATACTCTCTCCCCCGGTCGACCTGACTCAGGCAGTCATACGCTATATGTTGAGCCCCAAGGCCGACAGCGAGTGGGCAGCCTTCCTGCGAGAAAATGCCCTGGACTGCGCAATAACTACCGCAGGAGCGTTTCACTGCGATAAAAAACATAGCAGGCTTATCGGTGAATATGCCGTGAAACTGTTTGACAAGCTAAAAAAGATACATGGATTGGACCCGTCAAAGCGTCTGATTTTGGAGCTGGCTGCGGCGCTGCATAGCTGCGGCAGTTACGTAAGTATGAGACAGCACAGCAGATGTACCTTTGACATTATCAGAGGAATGGACATATTCGGGATGTCCTCAAAAGAGGTGCTGGAGGTTGCCCTTGTAGCTGGCAGTATCTCCAACGACCTGAATGACCCGGAGTTTGCGTCCCTCTCCTCCAGGGAGCAGATTGTGGTATCAAAGCTCTCCGCCATTTTCCAGCTGGCTAACGCAATGGATAAATCTCATCTTGAGAAGCTGAAAAATGTGAAAATGAGTTTGGAGGAGGATAGGGTGCTCATAAAGGCACAGTCATCCTCCAATACGCTGTTGGAGCGGTGGGACTTTGAGTGCGCCGCCAGATTCTTCAAGGACGTATTCGGGCTCTCGCCTGAGCTTTCTGTGAAATTTGACATAATATGAGGTGTTTAGCATGGCTGATAAGAAGATGCCCTATTATAACCGGGAACTGAGCTGGATGGACTTTAACGCCCGGGTGCTTGAGGAGGCTACAAAGAAAGAGAACCCTCTAATGGAGCGCCTGCGCTTTCTGGCTATCACCGGCTCAAACCTGGACGAGTTCTTCATGGTGCGTGTTGCCGGGGTCAAAGCTCAGGTAAACTCTGGGTATAAACCAAAGGAGAGCTTTGACCTGACTCCACAGGAACTTTTAACTGCCCTAGAGGAGAAGACCCACCATTTTATGGAGCGGCAGTATTCCTGCCTACACCGGTCAATATTACCTGCTTTAGAGCGCAGCGGGATACGCTTTCTCTCTACCGGGGATATGGACGCAAAGCAAAAGGAGTACCTTGACAAATATTTCTCAAACGTACTGTTCCCGGTGCTCACGCCGCTAGCAGTTGACGGCAGCAGGCCTTTCCCACAGCTTGCCAATAAGTCGCTGAACATTGCCGTGCGGCTCGAGAGCAAGGACAGCAAGGAAAATGAGAAAAATAAAGATAAGCAGTTTGCTGTTGTACAGGTGCCTGCCATACTTCCACGATTCCTTGAGCTGCCGTGCACCGAAGGAAGGGCTTTTACGCTCCTTGAAGATATTATTACCGACAACCTTCCTGAGCTCTTTGAGCTGCACAGCATAAAGGCAGCGTGCCCCTTCCGGGTCACCAGGGACTCGGACCTTGCGATAGACGAGGAAGCTGAGGACTTCATGAGTGAAGTGAAGAAGTCAATTAAGCGCAGAAAGCGCGGCCGTCCTGTTCGGCTGGAACTGTTGCAAAAGTGTGATAAGGATTTGCGCAGCTTCCTTATAGACCAGCTGAAAATAAAGAAAAACGAGATATACCAGTTAGCCGGCCCTCTGGACCTGACCTTCTTCTCAAAGTTTGCAGGCGTTAAGGGCTGTGAGGATATGTGCTTTAAGCCCATTATCCCTGTGTCCCCAGCAGATCTCTGGGGGTATGACGATATATTCGAGGCTATTAGGGATAAGGACAGGATGGTGCATCACCCTTACGAGAGCTTCGACTGTGTGGTCAAGTTTATCGAGCAGGCCGCCGAGGACGAGGATGTGCTCGCTATCAAGCAGACCCTCTACCGGGTCAGCGGCAACTCTCCTATTATTGCCGCGCTTATTAGGGCCGCTGAAAATGGCAAGCAGGTGACAGTGCTTGTGGAGTTAAAGGCACGCTTTGACGAGGAAAACAACATCAACTGGGCTCAGAAGCTGGAGAAAGCAGGGTGCCATGTTATATATGGACTGCACGGACTGAAGACACACTGTAAAATAGCTCTGGTCGTGCGCCGGGAGGACGACGGCATACGCCGCTATCTGCACCTTGGTACCGGCAACTACAACGACTCCACTGCCAAGATATACACCGACGTTGGGCTTTTCACCTGTAACAGCCAGTATGGCGCGGATGCCTCCTCCCTTTTCAATGTGATAACCGGGTACTCCCGCCCCCCTGAGTACCAGCACTTTGCCGTGGCTCCACATGGGCTTCGCAGCTTCTTTGTCCGGCGCATAAGGCAGGAAATAGACAATGCTAAAAACGGCCTGCCCTGCGGCATTACTGCCAAGGTAAACTCTCTGGTGGATCCAGAAATAATCTCTATGCTCTATGAGGCCAGTGAAGCCGGCGTGCCGGTGAAGGTCGTTGTGCGGGGAATCTGCTGCCTGATACCCGGTCTGCCTGGAGTCAGCGAAAATATACAGATAATCAGTATAGTGGGCCAGCTGCTGGAGCATAGCCGCATATTCAGGTTTGAAAACGGTGGGGACCCGAAGATATATATGGGCAGCGCAGACTGGATGCCCAGAAACCTTGACCGCCGGGTGGAGCTCGTTTTCCCCATTGAGGACGCAGACTTAAAGGAGCGCGCCTTTAGGATCCTGGACACCCTGCTCTCAGACAACACTAATGCCCGGGTCATGCAGGCAGACACCAGCTATCAGCATGTAAACCGCAGAGGGCGCTCGGTATTCAGCAGTCAGCTTACCTTCTATAAGCAGGCCCAGGATAGGCTGAAAGCCCTGCAGCATGTTGAGGATGACAGCCCACTCATTCCCATACACTCAGCGGAGGATGTGCGGTAAGCGCATATATCATATTAGAATGAAAGGATGATCTATCATGAAGCGAGTAGGCATTTTAACAAGCGGCGGAGACTGCCAGGGACTGAATCCCGCCATAAGAGGCGTTGCAAAGGGACTCTATGAGGAGTTTGGCAAGAATGTAGAGATATACGGCATTAAAGACGGCTATAAAGGGCTTATCTTCGGGGAGTACCAGCTGATGGAACCCTCGGATTTTTCCGGGATCCTTACAGAGGGAGGCACTATACTAGGCACCTCACGCCAGCCATTCAAGACTATCAGAGTTATTGATGAGAACAGCGTGGATAAAGTCGCTGCCATGAAATCCCACTATAAGAAGATGAAGCTCGACTGTCTGGTAATTCTGGGCGGCAACGGCACCCAAAAGACCGCTAACCTCCTGCGTGAGGAGGGCCTGAACGTGATACATCTGCCCAAAACCATCGATAACGATGTATGGGGCACTGACGTTACTTTTGGATACCACAGCGCGGTCGAAGTTGCTACCAATGTTATTGACTGCCTGCACACCACAGCTACATCCCATGGCCGAATATTCATTGTGGAGGTCATGGGACATAAGGTTGGATGGCTGACCTTGTCGGCTGGCATTGCCGGTGGTGCTGACGTTATCCTGCTGCCGGAAATTCCCTATGACATCAACAAGGTGGCAAAGACTCTCAACAACCGTATTGAAAACGGTAAGAAGTTCTCTATACTGGCTGTAGCTGAGGGCGCTATTTCAAAGGATGAGGCCAAGCTTTCCAAGAAAGAATTCAAGAAAGCAAGGGCTGCTGAGAACTATCCCTCTATTGTGTACCGCATTGCCGAGGAACTTCAGGATAAGATCGATAACGAAATACGCGTCTGTGTGCCCGGGCATTTCCAGAGGGGCGGCAGCCCCTGCGCATATGACAGAGTGCTGTGCACGCGCCTTGGTGCTACAGCCGCTAAGTTCGTTAAGGAAAAGACCTTTGGAGTTATGGTTGGCATGGTAAACGGTGAGTGCGTGCCGGTACCGCTGGAGGATGTCGCCGGAAAGCTGAAGGCTGTGCCGGTAGACTGCGGGGAAATACAGGCGGCCAGGCAGATAGGTATAAGCTTTGGTGATTGATTGGCTTTAATTTATCCTGAGCAGCTAGATCTTAACAACGAAACCGGTGTACTATGCTACTATCAGCCCTATAAATAAAACATAAAGGAGCTTTTACTATGGAAGTCCGTATTGTTTACCTTCCTCCATTTACCGCCGTTACATCAGGGCCAGACCCAGAGTTTGACTTCTCGCCGACAGGCATACTGGGTAAATTCAACGAGTATTTTAGTGCTATTGCCCCATCCCCCAGGGATAGCTTCATGCCCAGGGATTTCCTGTTCTACAACAAAGAGATCGAAGGGTTGGAGTGGTGGTATGCCCTTGAGGAGAATATACCTGACGGCGGCTTTGCCAAAGTCGAGTTTGACGGAGGGATGTATCTGACATACATTTATCGTGACCATGACGAAGACATGAATAATAAGCTATACAAGGAATCTATCGAGTATATAGAGAAAAGCGATGTCCTCGAGCTTGATGAACGGCCCAATCATTACTCCATGGGGCATATCATAACCCCGCCTGAGCTTATAAGCGCTCAGGGCTATGCAGTTATGGAGTGCTTCATCCCGGTCAAGCTCAAGAAGAATTAATTTGTTGTCCCATAAATTTAAATTAAATATATTCCAGAAAGGAAACATCATCATGAAATTCTCAGTCAGTCTTTACAGCTTTTTCAGCGCCATCCGCAGCGGGGAGATAACTCCACTGGAGTGTGTGGCAAAAGCGAAGGAGTTCGGATTTGACGCTATAGAGGCGGTGGACTTCGTCATGGGCTGCTCCTCCCCAGATGAAATGCCTGAGGCTGCAAAGCGGCTCCGTGATGAGGCAGATAAGCATGGACTGTCGATCTCCTCCTTTGCAGTGGGTGCAGACCTTCTGAACGGACTGGACGGCAGCGGCAACAAAAAAGCTGAAATCGAGCGCGTCAAGCGCATGGTAGATATTGCCGAAATACTCGGCGCTCCCCGTATGCGCCATGACATCACTATGGGTCAAAAGGATTCCCCAAAGAGCTATGCCGCTCTGGTGCCAGAGCTTGCCGAGGCAGTGAGGGAAATAACCGAGTACGCCGCCGGTAAGGGTATCGTCACCATGACCGAAAACCATGGATTCTTCTCCCAGGATTCCGAAAGGGTAGAGCTTCTCTATAACACTGTGGACCATCCCAACTTCGGCCTTCTGTGCGATATCGGCAACTTTACCTGCGCCGATGAGAATCCCGCAACTGCCGTGGCCCGGGTCGCACCCTACACCCGCTATGTCCACGCCAAGGACTTCATAATCAAGAGCTACTACGACAACGACCCCGGCGAGGGCTCATTCCAGACCAGGGCCGGCAATTATCTGCGTGGTACCATTATAGGACACGGCAACGTGCCGGTAAAGCAGTGCCTAAATATCCTCAAGCGTGCTGGTTATGACGACACTATCGCCATCGAGTTTGAGGGAATGGAGCCTGCGCTGACTGCCATCAGAGTCGGACTTGCCAATTTGAAGAAGTATTGGGAAGATGCTTAATAGCAGAAGCCTTCCCGACGGAGCAGCTTGACAAACTCATATATCCTGTCCCCGCCCACATCAAAATCGAACAGGAAGGAAAATCCCAGTTCTTTCTCCTGGGATTTTCTTATCTTGTTGCGGAAAACAGTGATATCAGTACCGTGGGTATAGTAGTCCTCGTCCAGGTAATTCTCTATGCTGAATACCTCAAAGGGAATGCCGGAGAACTTTTCAAAGGCGTAGTTTAAAGTCTCTGCCCGGCAGCGCTTGGAGGTCAGTGAGATATGATCCAGGTTTATCTCTATGTCACAGAAGCCATTGACGGTGATCACCGGGATGGGGTATTCTGCGCGTTCATATTCTCCGCTGCTGTTTTTATAGTAGTGGCCGTTGTACCATCCCCATTCTGTCTCGAATATACGGTGATGTAGTCCATACATCAGCTCATTGCATTTCATCTGGAGCCGATAGTACATTTTGTTTAGTTCTTTCATGTCCATTTTTAGCACACCTTTATGCGGTGATTTTGAGTTCATATTATCAAACGAAAGGAAAATATTATGCTTAATTTTGCAACCATCGGCTCCGGCTGGATATGTGAGGAATACATCCGCGGCGCCAAAGATACCGGCCTGTGGCAGCTGACCGCCGTATACTCTCGGGACAAGGCCCGCGCTGAGGCGTTCGCCGAAAAGCACGGCGCCAAGCTTAGCTTCACTGATGTTGAGGCCATGGCCTCCTGCCCGGAGGTAGACGCTGTATATGTAGCAAGCCCCAACGCTCTGCACTACGAGCAGTGCAAGATTATCCTGAGCCATGGAAAGCACGTTATATGTGAGAAGCCCCTCTGTGCTCAGGCTGAAAAGGTGCGTGAGCTAGTTCAACTGGCTGCCGCTAAAGGCGTAGTGTTCATGGAGGCTATCATGTTCATGCACCTGCCCCAGCGGAAGATCCTGGAGGAGGCCATCGGCAGGATAGGCCGGGTCACCATGGTGAAGCTGGATTTCTGCCAGCGCTCCTCGAAGCTGGACGCGTACCTTGCGGGTGGTCTTCCCAACATCTTCAACCCCCAGATGGAGACCGGCGCGCTGATGGACCTGGGGGTGTACTGCGTCTACCCGGCGCTGTACCTGTTCGGCAGGCCCGAGCGCTGGTCTGCAACGAGCGCGCTGATGAAAACCGGCGCGGACCGCTCCGGCGTTATCACCATGGAGTATCCGGAGAAGCTGGTGAACATCACCTACTCCAAGGTTGGCCAGGCCGGGGCTGGCTCCGACTTCCAGGGCGTGGACGGTACGGTGGCTGTGGAGTCCATCTCAACCCTTGGCGGCATCGTCCTGCGCATGAAGGACGGCTCTGCCGAGACGCTCTTTGAGCGCGAGGACAAGTCCAAGCTCATGGGCTGCGAGGCCAGGGACTTCTACCGGTACATCACCCAGCCGGATGAGACCCGGGAGGAATATGCCCGGTGCACTGAGCTGAGCATCCAGGTCTCGGACTTTATGGAGCAGGTCAGAAGGAGCTCCGGGGTGCGGTTCCCCAGCGACAGGGAGTGAGAGGGATGAAGAAGCGCATTGTCAGGATCGCCGCTGCAGTTCTGGTGGTGCTGGCTGCGGCGGGTATCATTGCCCGGGTGAACAGCCCGGCGCTGGCACTGGCTATAGGCGGGTATGGCGGCGACGCGGTGATAATCGAGGAGGGGTTTACCCATCTGCCGGATACTGCCCGCTGGCGGGTACTGCTGGCCGAGAAGGACGGCGTAAAGCGGCTGGCTTTTATGGAGCAGGGACTCCTTGGCTTCTGGAAGCCGCCCGAGGCCGCGGCTGAGCTGAGCGGGGAATATGAGGGGCTGGAATATGTTTCGTTGAGCACGCAGCCGCCATGCGGCTTCTATTACGGCTACGACCCGTATGCCACTGCGGATACCATGACCCATACGGAAAACTGGAAATTCGCAACGGAGTATATTAGCAGGGCCGACTGGTTCTACCACGGCACCAACGCTGCCCAAACCATTATGCTCCCTGAGGATTCCCTTCCCCGGGACAGCACACTGCAAATTTACCAGAACGGCCCGGAATATGTGCTGCACCTGTGCCAGTACTGCAAGGGCGACGGCTCCTTTGACGGCGGGTTCGAGGAGGTCTACCGGGCTCTCGGCGGATGCCTGGAATAAACCATATAGCTGACATAAGTAAATCGCCGCTACAGAGCGCCGCGGGAGTGAAGTATCCACTTGGCCCTGTCCCTGGGGTCCAGCCCGCGGCGCTTTGTTGTTTTGCCCAACTCCAAAGGACATGACTCATAGCCGGAAAAGCGGCTGCTGATAACGCCCTTGCCACCGGTAAGACTGCCAAAAGTGACCGGATAGTCCATGGAAGTAGCTACAGGTACCCGTGCTTCCATAGTAAGCCTATCTTTGTGTATAACAGGGCTGTCGAAGCTGCCGCGCATGGCCACTATGTCGTGGATAAGGCTTCCAGCGTGCTGCTCCTGTGCCATGAAGCGCATGGTTACCATGGGCTCAAGGAGCGTTGAGCCAGTGTTTTCAAGTCCGTTCATCAGCGCCATGGGAGTTGCCGTGAAAAAGTCCAGCGGGTGTGTATGTATCAGGTGATGGCTCCCTCCGGTGAGAGTTATTTTTAAGTCTGTGACCTCCCAGCCATATAAGCCCTGCTTTAGTGCCTCTGGCAGAGTCTGGGCTATATGGGCCTGATAGCGTGAGAGTATCACCCTATCCCCCACTGCCGACTGGAATTTAAATCCGCTGCCCCGTTCCATTGGCTCGATATTAAACTCAATACATGCCCAGCAGGGCTTGGGCCAGGTATAGTTTTCTATGCCAACCCCTGGCTTTGACGGGGTCTCCTTATAAATCACCGATGGGCTGGCAAACTCTGCCTCAAGGCCAAAGCGGTCCCTCAGAAACGCTTCGATCACTTCAAGCTGTATCATGCCCGTTATCTTTATGTACAGTTCCCGCTCCTCCGGCTCCCATTCCATGTCCAGCAGAGGGTCTTCCTCTGTCAGCTCGCGCAGGGCTGCTACCAGGTTTGTCAACTGTTCAGGCCTTTTTGAGAATACCTGGGACTTGAGCAGAGGCGCGGCAATGGCTACCTCCCTTGAGAGCGCCACCTCCCCTATCACGTCTCCAATGCGTATATCCGAAAGCCCATACAGTACGCCAATATCTCCGGCAGCGAGCTGCCCCATATCGACCGTGCGCTGCCCCAGTACCCGGCGTATCTGTGTCACCTTTTCTACCTTTTCCCTGCCTCGCACAGGCACTGGATCACGGTTTGAAATAGTCCCGGAGAAGAGCCTCACATGAGCAGCTTTACCCATCGACCTGTCGTGTTCTACCTTGTATACTAGTCCGGACAGCGGTAGATCACTTTGCCGATCGGCCCTCGGAAGGAGCATTATTCCGTCCAGCAGTTCACTGATACCCACACTTAGCGCCGCAGCTCCCAGATAAACCGGAAACGCTCTGCGGACCGCAATACTCTCCCTCAAAGCTCTTAGTAATATGTTCTCTGGGATCGGGCTATCGTTCAAAAAACACTCCTGGGCCTTGGCGTCATTTTCAACTGCTAACTCGATAAGGCGCTCCCCTAATGGTTCCTGTTTTGGCTCTAAACAGAATACCCGGCAGCGACGCGACTGGGCGTCCTCCCAACTCTCCATTACAGCCAGACTAGAGGAAAATCTTGTGGAGAGTTCGTTTATCAGCTCCTGTGGCTCTGCCCCAATGCGGTCTATCTTATTTATAAAAATCAGTGTTGGTACATTCAGCTTGTCCAGCGCCTCCCAGAGCACTTCGGTTTGGCCCTGTATTCCCTCTGCTGCTGAAATCACCAAAATAGCTGCATCCAACATGGAGAGGCTGCGCTGTACCTCTCCGGCAAAGTCCACATGGCCGGGCGTATCGATGAGGTTTATCTGGCACTCCTTCCAGAACAGCCTCGATGATGAAGCCTTTACCGATATCCCCCTCTGCCGCTCGATATCCAGCCAGTCAGTCTGAGTATTGCGGCTGTCCACACTACCCAGTGTGCGTATCTCCCCAGCCTCGAAAAGCAGCTGCTCTGTGAGAGTAGTTTTTCCAGCATCGGCGTGGGCTACTATGCCGATATTAATGATGTCCTCCATATGCTCCCTCCATATACAAAAACCGGGAAAGCGCCTGCCTCCCCGGTTTTTTCCACCTGCATCTTTAAGTATCTGCGCGCTTTACAGGATTATCTCTCCATCCACAGTTCCCGGCAGCGCTGCAGCGTTGGACTCATCAGTATCCACATGCATTGCCAGAGCATAGCTCGGGCTGACACGGCAGACAACATCACCAAAGGTCAGACTGCGGCCGTTATAATCGACCTTTACAGAGACGATCTGTTTGTCTGTGACCCCAGCTTCCTTGGCTTCGTCGGGGTTAAAGTGAATGTGACGCTTCGCTGCAATGACCCCTTTTTCAATAACCACTTCACCTGCAGGCCCTTTCAACGTGCAGCCGGGAGTGCCCTCTAAATCTCCGGACTCGCGGATGGGCGCAGTAACACCAAGCTTTCGGGCGTCAGTCAGGGATATTTCCACCTGAGTCTCTTTGCGGCAAGGGCCCAGTATGGACATGGACATGGAGCCTTTGGGACCGACGACTTCTACCTTCTCGGCACAAGCAAACTGTCCTGGCTGGGACAGGTCCTTTTTGTTTGTGAGGGTAGCGTCAGGCCCGAACAGCGTCGCCAGGTCTGCCTCTGATACGTGGACATGATGGGCTGAAGTTTCGACCATAACCTTCATTTGAATTTCCTCCTGAAATATAAAGTCATATAAAAATATAGAAAATTGCCGCTCCCGAATTGTCCGGCGCTGCGGCGATTTTACAGCGTGTTACTTTCTTCGTGCAGCCAAGCTTGTTGGACGCGTGGTAATGTTTTGTTCAGTTCCCAATCTTTTGCCAGTCCTATGGCAAATTCTGCAATATCGGGTGAGACTGGTAGGGTATCGCTGAATATCTACATAATATGTAAGCCTCCGTGCCTGGCAAGATAAAGACAGTTCTGTCTCTCCCCGCACACTATGTCAAGGACTTCTGCCTGTTTGCTGAAAACCGCTCAAACTTCTTGAGAGTTGCACTCGGCTCAACAGAAAAGGTATGGGATCCACTGCGATATGTCTTCTCCCAAAAGGGCTGTGCTCTGTTTTCCATAAAATGCCTCCTATGCTTTACATTATACTCCCAGAAAAAGAAAAAATCAACGGAAATTTGACTTTATATCCCTAATATGGTAAAATCGTACCAGATACGGAGGTGTCGATATGTATAATAATTGGGCTGATCTAGAAAATGCCTGCCTGCAGTGCCAGAAGTGTGGGCTATGCTCCGGCAGGCATAATGTAGTGTTTGGCGTTGGCAACCGAAGGTCTAAGGTAATGTTTGTGGGCGAGGGCCCCGGAGAGAACGAGGACCTGCGGGGAGAGCCATTTGTAGGCCGCGGCGGACAGCTTCTGGACAAGTTTCTGACCGCTGTTGACCTGGACAGAAGATCCAATATCTACATTGCAAATATTGTAAAATGCCGACCTCCCCAAAACCGCGACCCGCTGCCGGAGGAACAGGAATCCTGCATTAACTGGCTTCGTAACCAATTTGCGCTGATACGCCCAAAGATAGTAGTCTGCCTTGGCCGCGTAGCGGCAATGCGCCTTATGAAGCCCGACATCAAGATAACCAAGGAGCACGGTAAGTTTATTGACAAAAAGGGCACCCTGATGATGGCGACCCTTCACCCTGCCGCGCTGCTGCGGAACCCTGGGCAAAAGCCCGCGGCATTCGAGGATTTTTTGAAGCTCAGGGAAAAAATAGACGAGCTTGGCTGCGATATTGCAAAGCAGGAATAGCTACTGTGCCTCTGCCCATCGGATATACTCCTCTGGGGACAAATTATAGCAGATTATCTCCCACGTCTTAGGCTCTCGATGCAGTACAGAGATACATGTGTTTTTCAGCTGTGTCTTTCCTGTACCGATCTTGTGTCGGGAGATCACTGCCAGGACCGAGTTTATCCACGCTCCATGTGATACCAGCGCCACACGCTCATCCTCGCCGTACACCCTAGCGCAGCCGTCTACCGCCGCCATTGCCCGGCCTGCCAGCATTTTCCACGGTTCCATCCCTGTCGGCATGCCCCAGGCCTCCCACTGCTCCCTTTGGTCCTTGGTCATCCCTGAGAGTTTGCCATAGTCACGTTCTATGAGCGCCGGGTCGAGTGAAACCTTCCTGGTGTGGTAGATCGCAATTTGCGCAGCTGTGTCAACTGCCCTGCTTAGGGGACTGCTGTATATTGCTGAGAATCCTGCTCCGCTCAATGCTTCGCTGCATAGGACCGCCTGGGCCCTGCCGTCCTCATTTAACGGTACATCCTCGCGGCCCTGAAGCTTTCCCTGAACATTCCAGTCTGTTTCGCCGTGACGCACAAGATATAGCTCCATATATCAGCCCTCCCCATCTTCCGGCGGCAGGGCTGCTTTCTTTCTCCCATATAAAAACTGGTCTGCCACGACTACCAGGGCTCCGGCAATGACCACCAAATAATATGTAAAAAAGCGCCAGACCATCACCGCCGCATATAGGTCGTTATTCACAAAATAGTTTCGCAGGAAGTTTGAGAAGCCTATCTCCTGAGCCCCCGACGCCCCAGGCATTGGCATGAAAGACACGGACAGCTGCAATAGGCTTTGGATTGCCAGTATCTCCAGATATCCCACCTGGCTATAGCCAAAGGAGCGGAATACAAAGTACAGCACGCTCATTTGCAGTATGAACTGCGGTATCGACAGCAGGATACCCCATATAACACTATTCTTCTTCTCTTTAAAATCATCAGTATAGCTGTCAAAGTCGGCTTCAAACTTATCGATAGCCTCTACAGCATGAAACCGGGCGGCAAGCTTTGGGAAGCGCCCTGTAAGCCATTTTGCAAAGCGGCATATAGTCCCCAGCACCGGACGGAAAAACATAGAGCCGAAGAAAAGGATAGAGCCGCCGTTTATCGCCATGCCTACATAAATAAACGGCAGGATGCCCGGATTTTCCCTAGCAATTTTCCCATGGAGAAACAGCAGTGAGACAATTGAGCAAAACACAAATGCACACTGGAAACAAAAGAATTTCATTATCAGCACCGCTGTAGAGAGGCCCACTGGCACATTGTCACGCCGCAGATAGGCTGCCTGCATAGGCTGGCCTCCGGTGGAGCTGGGGGTAATATATGAGTAATAGATTCCGATAAGCCCTATTTTTATGCTGGAGCCCAGGGTCATGGGGATATTCTGGCTGTGCATCAGGAGCCGGATAATTCCGCCCTCAAAGAAAAAGTATATTACCGTTATAACTACGCCCGCTACCAGAAAACCCGGGGTCAGATGGGTTATGGTGTAGAATACATTGCCGAATTCGCGATTGAATATGCCGAATAAAATGACAGCTAGGATCGTTGCGGCAATATAAAGCATACTCCAGGGTATCTTTCGCTTTTTAGCCAGATCTGGTCCATTCATCGATAGTGTTCCCGTCCTCTTATGTTAGTTATACGCCATCAGCGGATTTATGCGTCCATGGTCCGTGCGGTCCATCTTGTCGATAAACTTGACAGCCCTACCAGCTCCGTTGACAACACAATTCTCCGGCTCGCTGCCCACCACTACTGGAATTTTGGTCTTCTTGGACAGCAGGATCGACAGCCCATACAGATTTGCAGAACCGCCGGTCAGGTATATACCGTCAGTAAAGATATCCGCCAACAGTTCTGGCGGGGTCATTTCCAGGGTAGCCTGGACTATTCTGACAATAGAGATGGCCGGCTCTATCAGCGCCTCTATCATATCGTCTGAGGTCATTGTGGTGGTGCGCGGAAGTCCGCTGATAGTGTCCAGACCCTTTAATGTATATGAGATCAGCTTGTGCATGGGATAGGCACAGCCAATAGCTATTTTGGCGTCTTCAGCCATACGGTCACCAATAATCAGGTTAAACCTTCTGCGCACATGCTTGATTATTGCTTCATTAAAATCTTTACCGGCAATATGTGTAGAATTGGCTATGGCAATACCATTAAGGGATATCACTGCCATATCAGTTGTACCCTCTCCCACATCAACTATCATACAGCCATGGGGCGCGGCAATATCAACTCCTGCTCCAATAGCTGCGGCGACCGGCTCCTCTATAAGGCATACCTTCCGTACACCTGCGGCACTTATAGCGTCCACAACAGCGCGCTTCTCAACCTCTGTTATACCGCAGGGCACGCTTACCACCACTCTTGGCATAAACACCCGGCTGCGCCCAAGCCTGCGGAGATAGTAGGCAATAAGGTGTTCCGCCAATGTCAGGTCCGAGATAACGCCGTTGCATAGGGGTTTCGCCACAGTGATACGGTTGGAGGTGCGGCCCAACATACCATAGGCATCGGAGCCGATGGCGATTATTTCCTCGGTCATATTGTCCACCGCAATGACAGCAGGTTCATTGAGAACGATGCCCCTGCCCTCCTGGTATACCTTAAAGCGTGCGGTGCCCAAATCAATGGCTATATCATTGCCCATCGTGAAACCCATCCTTCACTTTTCCCTGGGGAGTAAATAACTTTCTTATTATGATACCACAATTTCTGCTATAATGCAAGGGCAGATACGCACTAAATATTGGGCAGGTATTTCACGCTGAATATGAGCGGGCGCTCCATATACACCAATAGGAGCAATTCCGTTTTGTGCTGATAGTATGCTATTCCTCCTCTGGTCCAGCGCTGACAATAACCGTTATGGTCTCGCCGTAATCCACCTGATTTCCGGCTTCATGGTCCTTATAACCGATAACATAGCCCAGCTCCACCTCGCTGCTAAAAACCTCTTCCTTTGCGGGAGAGAAACCGTCGTCCCTTAGGAGGCCCTGCAGCTCAGCAAAGCTCAACCCCTCATAATCCGGCAGGGGGCGTATGGCCTTGCCCTGGCTCACTACTACAGATACAGTGCCGCCCGGCTTTACGGTCTCGCCCTTCTCCGGGGTCTGGCTTATTATGTAACCCTCTGCAATGGTATTGTTATACTCTTTACTTTTCACAACCAGCTTGAAATCGAACTCGCCGCTCTTTGTGCGGTTTTCCCACTGTGTGAAGCTCTGTCCCTTCATATCAGGAACATCTATAGGCTCGCCCATACTGCTATTGTCAAATATCCCGCTCAGGTCATTAAAGGACATCCCACGATTGCCCAGCCATGAAGAAGCTATAGTGAGCAGGATCACCAATGTAACTACACAGGAGATGATCAGCCACGCCACCGGCGGCAAATAAAACCGCCTTCTGGGCAGGTCCCTTGAGACCGGCGGCAGACGGCGTATAGCGTCTGTCTCCTCCACCTCATCTACCAGCGCCGGAGCAGAATTAAGCTCTGTGCGGAAGGTTTCAAAACTGCCGGTACGGTTGCCCTGCTTGACCTGCAGGGAGTTGGCTATAGCTGTTACGGCAAAAGGCGGTACGATCCTCAGCACTTCCTTTGATATCATAAGGCGCTGGTCCTGGAGCCTTCGCGTGGCTTCGTCAGGAACCGATCCAGTCAGGCAAAAGAGCATACACGCTCCCAGAGCATACACGTCGCTGACCTCTCCGCAGGCGGCCCTGGTGCTGTACTGCTCCACTGCTGCAAACCCCTTATGCAGCTCCAGGTCAAGGAGCGCACCCGCCCGGTGTACGGCGTTAATATGAAAACCAGTTATCACCATATTGCCTTCGCTGTTCACCCTTAGGGTATCCGGCGACAGGGCTAGATGGCTGACCCCAAGGGAGTTTATAAGGCTGAGGGCTGTTATCACTGGTGTGAAAAGCCTGCTCGTCTCGTTCCATGTAAGCCGTCCGCCGGAGTCCTGCACATAGCGCCTCAGTGACACGGTCCCCTCGTCAGCGTATACGGTATAGACAGTCCCATTATCCTCAACGATGTCCAGCACCGACTCCACTACAGTGACCTCACGCAGTCTGCTTACACTTCTGGAGAGTTCGAGGAAATCCCGGCTGTATTGACGGAAAGTTCGGGCATGGTCTGGGCTGGGCACTATCATTCCGGTCTCATCACGGCTGGAAATGGCCCTTGGGAAAAACTCCCTGAGTGTCACAGTTTTTTTTGTAGTACTGTCCAGGGCGCAGTATGTAAAGCCTTCCCCATTGGCGGCTTTTGCGCGGCCCACTATGTACCGGGAGGCAACCTCTGTCTCATACGGCAACGCTCCATGGGGCTGGGGCTTATTATTGTCCCATCCACATGTCAGGCATTGGCTTATGCCCATCTCTGGGTTGTAGCCGGAAAAACAATTCATACAGAGTTTGCTGGACATTTTCCTACCCCACTGCTCTTTTTAGGCGAAAGCTATATCCCTCGCCTGAAATGTAATATTTATATGCTATTTTAACATATTTCGTCACAAAAAACAAGGCCCGGTTTTTATCTATTTTTTGAGATACCGCAAAGATATATCGGCCTGCTTTTGCGTAGAACTGTTTTTATGGCATACAGCACTATTGGGGCATCCC
The DNA here is from genome assembly GCA_947572385.1 of uncultured Clostridia bacterium. GTDB lineage: Bacteria > Bacillota > Clostridia > Oscillospirales > Acutalibacteraceae > Acutalibacter. Next base: position 19,011 of record CANPBX010000022.1, on the reverse strand, counting down.
GAACATCCGCAGCCACAGCCCCTCTCCCCTCTCTTGCGTTTTATAATGCCGCGAATAACTATCACCACAAATATGACCGCTATTATGGCGCCTATTATTATAGTTGGCATATTGATCGTTGCAGATAAAAGCATATATCCCTCCTGGTCCTCTATGTTATTAGTCTACGCTAACTATTTGCTTCTGTCAAGAGGTTTGCCATAATTTCCAATCAAAAAAGCAAAACCGCCGGCCCATATGTCCAACGGTTTTGCTTAGTTGATCAGCCTAAAAGCTGTTTCTCGACTTCATCAAAGCCTATGCGGGCTACAGTGTCCGCAAAACGCTCCCCCTGCTGTCCCTGGTCCCGGAACAGAGTTATGGCCTTCTCTATCACGTCCATAACTTCCTCAGGGCTTGTGAGCAGCCTGCTGAGGTATTTGCCTCGGGCCACCTGCTTGCCCCAGCGTCCGCCGATATACACCTTATATCCCTGGGTATACTCCTCGAACGCTTTGAATGGGCATTTATTCAGACAGCGCCCACAGTGGTTGCACTTGGCGTCATCCAGCAAGACTTTGCCGTCCACAACCTTCGGCACGTGTATAGGACAGTTCTTCTCAATCTGGCAGACCTTGCAGCCCCGGCACCTTCCTAAATCTATTACCGGCACCCGCTGTCCTACAATGCCCAGGTCATTTAAATCGGGCTTTACGCAGTTGTTGGGGCAGCCTCCCACGGCTATCTTAAACTTATGTGGCAGCTTCACATCATGCCAGCCCTCATAGAATTTCTTGTGTATTTGCTCAGAGAGCGCGAAGGTGTCAATAAGGCCGTACTGACAGGTGGTCCCCTTACAGGACACCACCGGGCGGACCTTGGCCCCAGTCCCGCCGGTCTCAAGCCTACGCTCCTTCAAAAATGCCCGCAGCGGCTCAATGTTTTCAAAGGGGACCTTCTGTATCTCGGCAGTAAGGCGCACAGTTAAAGTTACCTCGCCATTGCCGAATTTCTCAGCGGCCTCGGCTACAGCAGCCAGTTCCTGAGCGTTCATTTTGCCATTGCGTGTTATGACCCGGCCGTTGAAACAGTCGGGAGTATTCTTATCCCAGAGAAATCCCAAGCCCTTGACCCGGGCTATCTCTTCTGCTGGTATGCTGGGCTTCTTAGTTTCATTCAACATATTCTTAGCTCCTTGATCGAGTTTTTCGCAGCTCGATATATTTCTTAAAAGATCCTTTTTCTGGCGGTGAGATATTTTCAGGCAGCTTATCCACAGGAAAGAACCGCAGTTCGCTGACCTCGTTATCCTGTGGTCTAAGCGCTCCGTGATATTTTCTGCACACAAACTTAACATCGATAATATAGACTTCGTCGCCGTTAGGATAGGTATAATGCGTGTCCTCTCCGGAAAATACCCCTAGAAGCTCCAGTTCATCTGCGATAAGCCCCGTTTCCTCAAGCATTTCACGCATGGCTGCTGCTTCAACAGTTTCACCCAGCTCTACCGCGCCGCCGGCAATGCCCCAGCAATGATTATCTGTCCGCAATCCCAAAAGCAACTCGCCCTGCTCGTTTTCAACAAACACCCCTGCTCCACACATCTGTATAGGCTGGTGGCCTACATAGTTGCGCAAAAAGCCTATATACCCTGTCAATTATTCCACCTCCAAAGAGTTTTATTCCTCGACCTTCACTCCGCCGCAGCCGCGCACGGACAGTACATAGCAGCTACCCTCACCAAACACCTTCTCCATACCAACCCTAAAGCTGTCGAGGATATCGAAAGGCACGTAGGCCTGGATAGTACCTGCAAAGCCCCCTCCGTGTACCCGGCACGCTCCCCTGTCATCTAATAGGCGCTCAGCTACAGCGAGAGCCAAGGTGATGCCCTGCTCGATGGGACTGGCGGGAGCAAAGACATTTTGAAGCCGCTGGACAGAGGACTTTCCCGAGGCGCGTACCATTGTGAGGAACTTGTCAAAGTCCTTATCCCTCAGGGCCTGAGCCTCCTCATGAGCCAGCCTGTCATCGTCGAAGAAGTGCATAGCCCTCAGTGCAGGGCGGTCACCCACAGCCTTGCGGACCTCACCAAGCCTATCGTAGAACTCTGCCTCGTCAACCTCACGCAGGAACTCCTTGCCGAAGAACTTCGCCACATCCTTCATCTCCTGGGGGATAGAGGCATAGTCAGCTGTCAGGTCTGCATGGTTGCCGCCGGTGTCCACAACACACATGGCATGCTTATAGGCGTTCAGATCAAAGGACACATTCTCTACCTGCGGCTTCTCCGGGTCGGCAAAGTCCATAGCTGTGACACTGCCCATGGAGCTTGCCATCTGGTCCAGCAGGCCGGAGGGTTTTCCGAAGTAGACATTCTCGGCGTACTGAGCTATCTTTGCGGCGGTTATGGGGTCGATATTCCCGTCGTTATAAAGATGGCTCACAACCGTCACCACCAATATTTCAAAGGCCGCGGAGCTGGACAGGCCTGAGCCCTTGAGCACCCGGGTCTGGGTAAAGCACTCGAAGCCGCCGATATTGTAGCCCAGCTCTTTACACCGGGCACAGATACCCCGAATTATGGCCTGGGAGCCGCTCTGCTCCTGGCGGGCATTCAAGTCGCTAAGGTCTACTTCGTCCATGCGGGGGTACTCCAGCGAACGCAGCTTTGCTACACCGTTATCGGTCTTCCTGGCCATACCTACAATATCCAAGTCTATGGAAGCCGCCAGCACACGTCCGTGGTTATGGTCGGTATGGTTGCCGCCTATCTCCGTGCGTCCGGGAGCGCTGTAGAAATCCGCCCCCTCAGAGCTGCCGAAGGTCTCCTCAAAGCCCTTTCGTATCTGCTGATAACGCTCCGCTTGCTCCGCATACTGGCTGCCGTACAGGTCTTTCAGATTGGTTGTCATAGCTTTACCCTCTCTCTAGTTTGTTTAATTAAAAATAATATATTATGGCATGAAAACTTATCCGTTCAGCATCGCCATAAGCTCTTCCTCACTGAGCACCGCAACGCCCAGAGCATTCGCCTTCTCCAGCTTGCTTCCGGGATCCTCTCCCGCCAGTACATACGAGGTCTTCTTTGAGACTGAGCTGGTCACCTTGCCGCTGTTGCGCTGTATTAACTCAGAGGCCTCCTTACGGCTCAAGTTGGGTAAAGTCCCTGTGAGCACAAAGGTCTTGCCTTCAAAGACGGAGCCAGCCTGTTCCTGTTCCGCTGCTTGCATGTTCACTCCAAGCGCAGCCAGGCGGTCTACAAGCTCCCTTGCTGAGGAGTGAGAAAAAAACTCCACTATCTCCTCAGCCATAACTCCACCGAATCCGTTTATTTCTGCCAGCTCCTCAGCCGTTGCGGATATTACCTTCTCCATACTGGGAAAGCTTCCGCACAAAAGCTGCGCGGCTTTTGCCCCGATATGGGGAATCCCCAAAGCATAGACTAGCCTGTGCAGATCATTTTGCCTGGATTTATCTATGGCATTTATAAGGTTTTCAGCGCTCTTTTGTCCCATACGCTCCAGCCCGGCAAGCTGCTCTGCTGTGAGGCCATATAGGTCTGCCGGGGAGCTTACCATGCCCTCCCGGGTAAGCTGCTCCAATATTGCCGGTCCCAGGCCGTCGATATCCATGGCGTCGCGGCTGGCAAAATGTATAAGATGCCGCAGAAGCTGTGCCGGGCACTGGGGGTTAGTGCAGCGGACAGCAGCCTCGCCCTCGGGACGGGAAACAGGCTCTCCGCAAGACGGGCAAGTGTCAGGAAGCAGGAACGGCACAGTGTCTCCCGGATTTTCTACCACCGACACCACCTCGGGAATTATCTCACCGGCCTTGCGCAGGATCACCTTTGAACCAACGCGCACATCCTTCTCAGTGATAAAATCCTGGTTGTGGAGAGTTGCGCGGCTGACCGTTGTACCCGCCAAAGTGACCGGCTCAAATACTCCTGTGGGAGTCAGTACGCCGGTGCGCCCTACATTTATCTCAATATCAAGAAGTGTCGTCTCCTTTTCTTCCGGCGGATATTTGAATGCCTCAGCCCAGCGCGGAAATTTTGCCGTACTGCCCAGCTCCTCCCGCTGAGAAAACTGGTTTACCTTTACCACGGCCCCGTCAATGGGGAAGTCATACTCCCCCCGCTTCTCGCCTATCTCTCGGATAAACTGGATTATCTTCTCCATATCCCCGGATTTAAAGTATATGGGCGGCACCGGAAGCCCCAGCTCCCTCAGCCTCTCCAGAGCCTGGTCGTGGCGTGTGAATTCCTCCCCCCTGGCCTGCTGGACATTGAAGACGAATATCTCAAGTCCCCGGGAGGCGGTTATCTTCGGGTCCTTTTGGCGCAGGGAGCCTGCGGCGGCATTTCGTGGGTTTTTGAATGGCTTTTCCTCCAAAAGCTCCTGGCGCTCACAGAGCTTCTCAAAGCCTGAGTCTGAAAGGTATACCTCTCCACGGACCTCTAAAAACGGTATAGCATTGGGTAGCTTTTTCGGCACTGTGCGGATGGTTCTGATGTTCTCGGTCACATCCTCCCCGCGCCGTCCGTCTCCCCGGGTGGAACCTCTGGCAAACACGCCATCTACATACTCCAGCGCTACTGACAGGCCGTCAAACTTGGGCTCAACTATATATTCAGGTGAATCAACTGCCTCCCGTACACGCCGATCAAAGTCCCGCAGCTCGTCCTCGGAAAAGGAGTCGTGCAGGCTCTCCATCGGTACCTCGTGCACTACTTCCGCAAAGGTATTATATACCGCCCCGCCCACCTGTCTGGTGGGCGAATCCTCCGTAACCAGCTCGGGATACTGCGACTCAAGCTCCTCCAAACGCCTGTACAGCTTGTCATACTCAAAATCGCTTATCTCCGGGTCGTCCTCAGTATAGTATTTCCTGCTGTGGTAGCGTATCTGCTCTCGTAGTGCATCAAGCTCCTGCTCCACTGATTTTTTGTCCATAAACTACCTCGTCTTGTTTTTCATACTACCGGCAGGCTTATGCCTCCCAGCCTCGCCATTATCTCATCCCTCATGCGGATGGCCTCACGCCTGGCTGCGCCTGCATAGTCCTCCGGGTCACAGCCCTCCTTCTGCCATGCGCACATAATACCACGGGATGAGTTGACTATTGCTCCGCAGCCGTGCTTGTCAAAGCCGGGGGCCACATCATCAGCCGCGCCGCCCTGGGCCCCATAACCGGGCACTAGGAAGAAGGTGTTTGGCAGGGCCTTGCGCATCTCTTTGAGCTGCTTCGGGTAGGTAGCTCCCACCACCGCACCGACACCGCTATAGCCGTATCTGCCCTGGAGCTTTAGGCCCCACTGCTGACACATATTGCCCATGGCTCTATACACCGGCTCATACATGGCATGGAGCATCTGGTCCTGCAGCTCCCCAGATGATGGATTGGAGGTCTTTGCCAGCACAAATATGCCCTTGTCCTCAGCGGCGCAAACTTTCAGCAGGGGCTCAATTCCGTCGCTGCCCAGATATCCGTTCACTGTCAGAGCGTCAGTGCCAAAGGCCTCGAAGCTCTCGCCCTCCACATCCGTTTTTCCCAGGTGTGCCGCGGCGTATGCCTCCATAGTTGCCCCTATATCGTTACGCTTACCGTCCGTAATGACAAAGAGCCCCTTTGCCTTAGCATAGGCAATAGTTTCTGCAAGTGCCTTCATGCCCTGCCATCCGTACTGCTCATAATATGCCGCCTGAGGCTTCACGGCAGGCACAACATCAAATAACGCGTCTATAAGCCCCTTATTAAACTCCAGCAGCGCCGCTGCAGCGCCCTCAAGGTTTTTACCATGCTCCTCAAAGCATTTTCCTTTGATGTGCTCCGGGATAAAGCTTAGCTTTGGGTCAAGCCCAGCTACGGTGGGGTTTTGCTTGCGCATGATGTTCTCCAGCAGTCTGTCCATTGACATACATATCGCTCCTTTAAATTATTATTTACAGTTCAAACACTTTTTTACCCCTTAGATAAGTAGCCCGCACCCTGCCGGTAAGCTCCATGCCCTTAAATGGGGTGTTCCTGCTCCTGCCATGGAGCTTATTGGGATCAACAACCCATTTTTCGTCCGGGTCTATCAACACAATATCAGCCTTTGCCCCCGGCTTCAGAGTTCCGGCAGGTATGTTAAGTATCTTCGCCGGTGCTGTACTCATAAGTGATATCACCGCGCTGAGCTCAAGCTTATCCTTTAGAGCCGTCCATACGGCAGCAAAAGATGTCTCCATGCCTATTGAGCCATTTGGCGCTTTGGTAAAGTCTGCTTTTTCTTCCGGAGTATGGGGGGCGTGGTCGGTGGATATGGCATCCAGCGTGCCGTCACAGAGCGCCTCCATCAGCGCCTCACGATCCTCCCAACTGCCCAGGGGCGGGTTCATGCGGTAGTCCGCATCCATAGACTCAAGTGCTTCATCTGTCAGCATAAGATAGTGTGGGCACGTTTCAGCCGTGACCCGCACTCCCCGGCGCTTGGCATCACGAATCAGTTCCACGGAGCCCTTTGTGCTCACATGGCATATATGCACCGGCACCTTCATGCTGGCCGCGGCGTCAATTTCTCTGGCAACTCCATTGTCCTCAGCAGCGGAAGGTATCCCCTGAACACCCAGCTTCTTTGAAACCCGCCCTAGATTCATAAGCCCGCCCTTAGCCAGCTCCATATCTTCACAGTGGGCGGTAAACACCATGCCCAGCTCATAAGCTTTGGTCAAGCCATCTATCAGGCACCCCATGCTCCCCACCGGCTTGCCATCATCACTGACAGCTATGGCTCCAGCCTTTTTTAGCGCGGCCATATCCGTACACTCTTTGCCTGACATATTTTTAGTTACACAGGCGGCAGTGTAAACTCTGGCATCAGCTGTTTTCGCCCGGTCAAGGAGATTTTCAATAAGCTCCGGGCTGTCCATAGGCGGCGTAGTGTTTGGCATGGCAAGCAGGCTCGTAACGCCCCCTGCCGCCGCCGCGCGGCAGGCTGAATATACATCCTCCTTATGTGTCTGCCCCGGGTCACGGAGATGGACGTGCATATCCACAAGTCCCGGCGCTGCCACAAGCCCACGGCAGTCAACTACATCACAATCCTCTGTGTTCAAAACTTCGCCGATTTTCCCTATGGACTCTCCGTCTATCAGAATATCACCCGGCCCGTCCAATCCCTGAGACGGATCGATCATCCTAGCTCCCTTTAGCAATATTTTCACGGACAACGCTCCTTTCATGACCTCAGCCCAGATCAAATATCAGTTCCTCTATATACCATTTCGTCAGCGACAACAGCTCACGGCCGTAATAGCTTGGATAAATGATCGGGTCCGTTTCAGCTGGCAGTCCGCTGGCTATAAACCCCGCGCTTTCCGCAAGGCGCACCGCGCGGTACAGATGGAAGTTCTGGCTTACGACCACCACCTCGGTATCAAGACCTTTGGCTTTTGCCTCCTCCATAGCATACTTCAAATTTTCCCTTGTGTTTCGGGACTTGTCCTCAAAGTAGATCCTCTCAGGCTCAATACCCATGCGTATAAGAGCGTTCCTTGCCGTCAGTGACTCAGGGCAGGGCTCATCATCCCCTTGCCCGCCAGTAACGATGCACTTGGACTCCGGGTTGTCCTGCAAATACTGATATGCCCGCTCCACCCGGTTTTTTAGGCTCATGCCCATACGCTCAGCACTGTACACCTGTGCTCCCAGCACCACCACATTGCGTCCTGGCGGCGTGAGCGCAGCCTGGTATGAGACTATCAGTACAGTTAAATACCCTGCCCAGCATATGCCCAGCGCGTAACACACCGCTATCGTCCTCGCCAGCACCTTCTGCCAGCCTCCATTTGATATCATCTTACCGTACCGCAGTGCCATCGCTATCCCAAAAGCACACACGGCTACTCCAAATACTGAGCCCTCCGCAAAACCTCCGTGCAGGAGCGGTACACAAAACCATACTATTCCCGCTGCACAAAGAGCGGTGAACATCACCTTACACCATCTTTTGTGTTTTTTCATATCCTCGCCTTTCTTCGATATCCCCTGCTCTCCTGTATTATACATCATTTTCCTTCACAGGTAAACCATTCTTTTTATGTTCTGAATTTTTTTACAAATGCTCCATCCGCGATAAAAACGGCCCCTGCAGTTTAGCCATGCACAGGGCCGCTTTTGTGATGTTACACGCTTATTGACTCAAAAAATTCTACAAGCTTCTCAGGAGTGCTGATACCTTCCGGATGCTCAACATCTTTACTCAGGGCTTTTGCGTAGGCTTCTTTGCCGTGACGGGAAATATACAGCGCCGCACCCTTGGCAGTATAGCCGTCCTCCGCTCCAAAATAACCCTTTTGACAGTCCGCAGCCTCCGAACAGTTATAGCAGCCGTCAAGACCCTTATCACCGGCACAGGTCATATTGGGACAGCGCCTATCATCAAAGAGTGTGGCAAAGGAACAGCCGGGATACTGGCTCCTGCACCCGCCGCACCACCTTGTAAACGGACAGTAGTCACAGTGGTGCCCACAAACACCCTGAGGGTCAATACCATCGCGGGCAGCCTTTATCAATGCGGCCTTAGTTTCTGCACAACACTCTATACGTGCGCCGGGAGGCGTGTCGCCATGCTCCAGGTCGTTGGAATAGCTTTTCAGCGTATCACATGGAAAGTCCGGGCACTCGCCGCAGAATTTCTTCCCACGGCTAATAGCACAGCCAGCTACCGCGCAGGAGCCGTGAAATGGCTTGCCGCCTGTAGTGATACAGCCTCCACAATTCATAGACTCTTTAAACTCACAGGCCGTACAGCTCAAACCGCAGTATGTATCTATAAAATCATACAGCTTTTCAAACTCTGTCATATTACAAGCCTCACTTTTGTATTAGTTTGCCTATTATTATAAAACGGTGCTGTAATGTGCCGCTTTCATCCCGGTAATACCCCTGATGGCTGTACATTATGCGGAAGCCCGCCGCTTCCAGTTTAGGACCCTCATTCTCAAGGTTATAATCCGATCTCTCAGGCCGGTTTCTGGCTCCTATCTGCTGGGTCACAAGAAAACCGTTTTTGCACAGCGCTCTGACTATCCCATTCAAATCAAGCTCAATATGGTATGCGGTGACTAAGTCAAAGCTGTCGGGCTCACAGTCCGGCATGATCCCGCATATGTCCAGTCTGCGCACACCCGGCTTTAAAAAATCCTCCACCTTCTCTTCATAGCTCCATGGGAGCGGACCCCTCTGCCATACCATACTCAGGTATCCTTATCGACCTGGTGGAACTTCTTCAGATTTCCCTGCTTCTGAGCCCGGCGCTCAAGCTCGGCCTCCACCTGCTCCCAGGCGATACCCTCGTTAGCCATGAGCACGGTGAGGTGGTAGAGAAGGTCGCTTATCTCCCCTATGGTGTCCTCAGCCCTGCCGTTTTTGGCAGCTATTATTACCTCGCCGCATTCCTCTGCGCACTTTTTGAGTATCTTATCAAGCCCCTGCTCGAACAGATAGCCTGTATATGAACCCTCCTGGGCTGAGGCCTTACGCTCCAATATCACCTGATAGAGCTTTTCCATTGCGTTCATTCATTTTCCTCCTTCTTTTCACTCACCAGCTCCTTAAAGAAGCATGTCCTGCTCCCCGTGTGGCACGCCGGGCCGTTGGGGTGTACCCGAACAAGCAGCGTATCGTTGTCACAGTCGGCGGTTATGCTCACGACCTGCTGGGTATTGCCTGATGTCTCCCCCTTATTCCAAAGAGCCGCACGGCTTCGGCTATAAAACCAGGTATACCCAGTCTCAATGGTTTTACTCAGCGCCTCATTGTCCATATATGCCAGCATCAGCACCTCGTTAGTATCAGCGTCCTGCACTATAGCCGGTACTAGGCTGGACTTTGTAAAGAAGCGCTCCAGCTCATCGTTCACCGCCTCCTGAGTCTTAGCCCTCCTGCCGGAAAATTTGTGGCAGACTCTGACTGCCGCCTTTAAATCTAAAGTCCCGGCATACACAGCCTTGCCCGCTATCGCTCCATACAGGCCCAAGTCATAAAGATCGATAATATCAAGCAGGCTGCTTACCCCGCCGCTGGCTATAATATTGCAGCTCACTGCACGGTTGAGCTTATCCAGCATCTCCAGATTAGGGCCTGACTGGGTGCCGTCCTTATGGATATCTGTGCAGATCATATACTGCACCCCGATATCCTCCATGCGCTTAGCCACTTCAATATAGTCCATGCCGCTCTGCTTGGTCCAGCCATCAGCCGCGGCAATGCCATCCAGCGCGTCTATTCCCACGGCTATCTGCCTGCCGTATGCCTCAACTGCTTCCTTCACGAAGGCCGGATCCTCCAGAGCTGCCGAGCCAAGTATCACCCTTGAGGCACCACCCATCAGGTAGTCCTCCACCGTCCGCATAGTGCGTATGCCGCCGCCCACCTCCACGTGCATGTTTACTGTATCAGCCGTGCTGAGTATCAGCTCGTGGTTTATGGGCCTCCCGGCCTTTGCGCCGTCCAGGTCCACCATATGCAGCCAGTGTGCCCCCTGCTCCCTAAAGCTCTTTGCCGTCTCCAGCGGGTCCCCGGCAACCACTTCTGCGGTTGAGTAGTCACCCCGAAATAGCCTTACACATCTGCCCTCATGTATGTCTATGGCAGGTAAAAGTATCATAATAACTCCCCCTATATCTCCTGTCGCTGGCAGTATCTGTTCAGCAGGTATTCTATATAGTCCTCCCGGCCAAAGAGCCTTTTGCTCTCAGGGTCGCCGCAGTCCCTTACAAGCTCCTTCAGCGGCACTGTGGCCCGCATATGCTGGGCGGGGCTTTTGTCCCCTTTTAGCCGGTCCAGTATCTTCTCCGCGCCGTCGGTCTTTAGATTGCCCAAAAGCCACGGCTTAGAAGGTACGCCGATGTTTGGCGTAACATTAAATTCACCGTCTATATACAGCACCGCCGGAGCGGTACTGCCAAGGCTCTCCGTGGTATCGTCCTCTATCAGCTCTCTATAGAGTTCTCGCTCCTCGCGCCCGAAGACCTCCTGTATCGTGCGCTTATTGAAGTGCTTTAGGGTATACTTCGCCAGCTTATCGGGTATCTTCTTTAAATCGTCACTTGTGACCCATATGGGATAGAGCTTCTCCCCCTCGCCGTCACAGGAGCCCTGGTGCACAAAGCACGCAAAGGGTATGCCTATACCCTCACAACGCTTTTCAAGCTCCAGTCTGTCAATAAGCTCCTCCACCTTATAGAGCTCCTGTACGGTCTGCTTATTGACAAAGGACTGTATCCTCGGGGCAATGCCGTTTTCAAGCAGCACGTCTATGGCCTTTAGTATGTCCTGATACGCGCCCTTGCGCCCGGTAAAATAGTCGGCCAACTCCTCCCCGCCGAACAGGGTCAGCTGTACATATTTTACCCCCAAGCCCTTGAGCCAGGGAGCGTACTCCCCGTCCCGGGCCAGCCGCCAGACGCTGGCGAGCTCGAAGCGCTCCGGCGGCCTATCAGGCGAGGACAGCTCCTTGCAGAGCTCCCACTTCTCCTTATAGTCGCCCCCGAAGTCCGGCTCCCGGTTCCAGTCGTAGACAGTGAGGGTCTTGGCATAGGGCCGGAACGCGTCCGCTACAAAGCGCAGGTCGCTCTCCGTCAGCTTTGGGTTTGGCCGCCAGCCCACAAAGCAGTGGCGGCAGCGGTTTGGGCAGCCCAGCATATCCAGGACCGCCGATATATTCTCATATTGCATAAAAGTATCCTCTGATTTATAATACTCCTTTGGAGGACAGCACACCCCCTTCGGTAACCTCTGCCGCGTCTTTAAGGGCGTGGGCGAAGGCTTTGAACATTGCTTCTATCATATGGTGGGAATTTTTGCCGTACCCGCACCGCAGGTGCAGGGTTATCTCCGCGTTCATAGCCACGGCCCGGAAGAACTCCTCGGTCATGCAGCAGTCGAAGGCTCCCGTGACCGCCTGAGGGAAGTCCCCCTCAAAGACCAGAAAGGGCCGTCCGCTGATGTCCAGGGCGCAGAAGCCCAGGGCCTCATCCATGGGTATAAAGGCGTGGCCATAGCGCTTTATGCCGGAGCGGTCCCCAAGGGCCTCCTTCAAGGCCTGCCCCAGCACGATGCCAACGTCCTCCACCGTATGGTGACAGTCCACCTCCAGGTCCCCTCGGGCCCTGAGCTCCAGACCCAGCCCGCCGTGTACGCAGAGTGCCGTCAGCATATGGTCAAAAAAGCCGACGCCGGTGGAAATGTCCCGGCTCCCGCCGTCCAGGGACAGCCGGAGCTCTATGTCGGTCTCGTTGGTCTTGCGGTGTATCTCTGCCGTCCTCATCTGGTCTCCTCCAGTATTTCAGCAAATTTTGTAAGGAACGCCCGGTTCTCCTCCGGAGCCCCACAGGTCACCCGCAGCAGCCCGCCGGTGTACCGTACAGCCACGCCACGCTCTAAAAGCTGCTGCTGTATCGCCCTGCCGTTTTCCATATCTAAAGCCGCGAAGTTGGTCTCTCCTGGCAGCAGGATAAACCTGCCCGGGTACTTCGCGCCTATTTCCGCCAATCCTCCCAGCAGCTCCTTGCGCGAGAGTATGATTTGCCTCAGGGCCTTTTGAAGCAGCTGTGGGTGCTCCAGCACTGCAGTTCCTAAAGCCTGTGACACGCTGTTTACATTGTACGGTGATTTCGCCGCCCTCAATGCGTTTATGAGCTCCGGCCTTGCTATGGCAAAGCCCAGCCTCAGTGCCGCCATACCCATAGCCTTTGAACAGGTGCGCAGGATGATCAGATTTTCAAAGCTCTCCTCCTCACCCAGCAGGCTTTGACCTGAGAAGTCCATATAGGCCTCATCCAGCACCACTAGACCGTTTACGCCATGCACAAGCCGGCGCACCTGTTCCCTGCCAAGCACCATCGAGGTGGGGTTACATGGGTTGCTGAATATCAGCAGCCGCACGTTCTCTCTGTTGCAGGTTTCTACCACCTCGTCCACGTCAACAGCCCAGCCGTGCTTGCTGATCGCTGTATGTCTTGCCTCAGCTAAATGCCCGCCCTGGGCGTACATGGAGAAATCCGGCTCAATAGTAGCGAATGCTTCACCGCGCATAATAAAGCCTGAGAATATTATGGATATTAACTCATCCGAGCCGTTTGCGGCTACCACATGTCCAGGATCCACCTTATAATACTCTGCAAATGCCCGGCAGAGCTCAGCCGCCGATGGGTCCGGGTAGCGGTTGAAGTCGAGCTTATCTATAGTAGCCTTTGCCGCAGCAATGATCTCCTCCGGCAGACTCAGGAACGACTCGTTGGCGTCAAGGCGCACACAGCCCTCTGCTTCCACCGGAACATACGCTCTAAGCGCCTGCAGTTTTTCGTTCAATTCATACATAACCTGCTCCTTTATCTGTCTTTCCAGCCATATTCTTTTACGCACCACATTACAGTGTCGAAAACGTCGTCCGGGGAGTCTCCGGGAGTAATGTACCGGCGCAGTCCAATGCTATCCCAATACTCATTTCCAAAGAAGCTCTTCTTTATCGATATCTCCACATTGCTCTCGTCAAAATACACCTTATACTGCTTCCGCCCCCGGTTAAAATACAGCACTGCAGCAGCCTTTTTTTCGCCTATCCATTCCAGGCGCCCCTGGCCTGTCAGCGCGCTGTAGACCTCCTCGAGAGTCTTCATCAGCCCTTTTGCCTCACCTTTATAGAGTTGGCGTGAGCTGTAAGCTCTTCAGTCTCTGCCAGGAGTATGATGTCATCCGCAGCCTTCAGCAGCTCCTCCCTGGGGTAATAGATAAAGCTGGATTTCTTTATAAAGTCGTCTACTGAAAGGGGCGAGAAAAACCTGGCGGTACCGCCGGTAGGAAGCACATGGTTGGCTCCGGCAAAGTAGTCCCCCAGCGGCTCCGGGGAGTAATTGCCCAGGAATACTGACCCGGCGTTGTCCAGCTTGCCCAGATACTCGAATGGGTCATTGCAGCAGACCTCCAGGTGCTCAGGGGCCAGCTCATTTGCAAATTCCACAGCCTCGCTCATATTGCTGCAGACTATCACCGCACCGTATCCGTCAAGGGATCTTTCTATTATATCCCTCCGTGACAGAGCCTCCAGCTGCCGGTACAGCGCCGCGACTGTATTTTCAGCCAGCCCCTTATCGTCAGTTATGAGGATCGCCGAGGCCATAGGGTCGTGCTCTGCCTGACTCATCAGGTCTGCGGCAAGGTATTCCGGGTCGGCGGAGCTGTCGGCAATTATCAGTATCTCGCTTGGCCCGGCGATCATGTCGATGTCGACAACGCCATAGAGCTGTTTCTTTGCCGTTGCCACAAATATATTTCCCGGGCCAACTATCTTGTCAGCCTTCGGTATGCTCTCGGTACCGTATACCAACGCTGCTACTGCCTGTGCCCCTCCCATTAGGAACACACGGTCAACTCCGGCTACAAGCGCGGCAGCTATTATATTGGGGTCGGGTCGTCCTGCCCTCCCAGGAGGGGTAGCCATAACTATCTCATTAACACCCGCAACCTTTGCTGGTATCACATTCATGAGCACTGAAGACGGGTAGCCTGCCGTTCCTCCGGGCACATAGACTCCCGCCCGGTGCAGCCCGCGTACCCGCTGGCCCATTATGATCCCATTCGGCTGTGGGTCTATCCTGCTCTGCTGCTTCTGGCGGCTGTGGAAGTCGTAGATATTATCGGCTGCCCGGCGCAGGGAGTCCAGAAATTCCTTGCTGCACTGGCCCGCAAGCTTTTCCATCTCCTCCAGGCTCAGCTCAAGAACATCCGGCGTCCAGCCGTCAAACTTTTTCGAGTACGACTTCACAGCCTCGTCGCCGCCCATACGCACATTTTCCACGATCTCAGCTACCTTTCGCTCTATCTCCGGGTCAGTCCTGCCGACCCGAAGCTTTAGCTCCTCTATAAACGCACGCCGTTCCTGCTCACCGGCGTTTACTGTCTTTATCATAGTGTGATCCTCCCTTTTGATTTACTTGTCCAGGTGGGCTTCCAGCCTCGCAGCCAAGTCCTCTATCTCACGTTTGCGCAATTTTAAGCTTGCGGCGTTGACTATCAGCCGCGCAGATACCTCCGCTACCGGCTCAACCACTCTAAGGCCGTTTTCTCTGAGCGTCGCGCCGGTCTCTACAAGGTCCACGATGCCGTCCGCAAGGCTTAATAAAGGCGCCAGCTCCACCGAACCCTCTATCTTTATGACACGCACGTCCATGTTCTTGCTCTGAAAAAAACGTCTTGCAACATTCGGATACTTTGTTGCTATGGTCTTGCGTCCATACCCCCCGTAGAAGTCAGCGCCCTCAGGCGCCGCCAGCGCAAAGCTGCATTTGCCAAACTGCAAATCAAGTATCTCAAAAAATTGACCGCCCCGCTCCATTATCACATCCTTGCCCACGACGCCCAGGTCACAAACACCGTGCTCCAGGTAGGTTATCACGTCACCGGCCTTTGCTAAAACAGCCTCCAGGCCGTCCCCTATGGGCAGTATTAGCTTGCGGCCCTTGTCGCGCAGAGCCGTACAGTCCAGGCCTGATCTTTCCATGAGCTTTGTCGTGGAACTCTCAAGCCTGCCTTTTGTCAGTGCAATACGCATCGCCTTCATTCTTTTCCCCCCGTGATATCTATGGTCCTGGTCTCCTCACCAACTATAGCTACTGTAGGTATACCCTCGGCCCTGGCGTATTCCATTGCCTCATCAATGGTCTCCCATACCGAGCCCTCGCATATCTGTCCCGCGGCTGTCCGTTTTAAAAGCTCCTGCTGGGCCTTGGGCTCAAAGCCCGGCTCACCATGGACCAACACCTGTGCCGCTGCGTTTCGGAACATATGCGGCTCTATAAGACCTGCGGCGGCATCCATATCCATAGCAAAGCCCGCAGCTGGCATCTCCGGTCCAAAGCGCCCGCAGAGCTTGTCATAGCGCCCGCCGGTGAGCACCGGGCCTCCCCGGCCCTGAACATATCCGCTGAACACCACCCCGGTGTAGTAGTCGTTGCGCTGTACAAGCCCCAGGTCCACCATCAGCCGCCGGCCCAATCCAAGCTCCTGCAGGGCCGTGTACAGTGTACGCAGATAGCCCAGCGCCTGGGCGGCGCCTCCGTCCAGCTCCCAGCTCTCAGCCTCAGAAAGGACTTCCTCACCGCCAAAAAGCCTAGGGAGACGCCGCAGCGCCTGGGCCTCTGGGCTGTCCCCCAGCGGGTCAAGCAGCCCGCCTAACGCACCGTAGTTCTTTGCCTCTATTGTAGCCCTTATCTCCTCCCTAGCCTCCGGCGGCAGGTCTAAGCGCTCCGCAAGGTGCCTGAACAGCCCGGCGTGGCCAAGCTCTATACGGTGATCCCCCGCCACAGACTTAATTGCCTCTATGGCGGCCCCGATCACCTCCAGGTCTGCCCGCAGGCCAGCCGCTCCCAGCAGCTCCACTCCCATCTGTGAGGATTCGTGGCTTCGCCCAGAGAGCTCGGGCCATGTGCGGTATACGCTTTGGCTGTAATACACTCGTATAGGCCTGCGGCAGCCCTGTAGCCTTGCCGCCGCCATACGGGCTATCGGCAGGGTTGAGTCGGGCCGAAACACCAGGAGCCTGCCGCCGCTGTCGGTGGATTTGTACATCTCCTGCTGTGGGATCGCCGCGCCCGGAAGGCTGAACACATCGTAATACTCCAGTCCCGGAGTAATCACCTCCCTGTATCCGCGCTTTGTAAAAATATCCGTCAGCCGCCGCTGGGCCTCCCTATGGGCCCTGCACTCATCAAAGAGCACATCACGGACGCCCTCAGGTGTAAGCTTACTGTAATTTCTCATCTCTCTAGGACTCTCCTCGCAATTTACTGTGCTAATATAATAAGCTATAGAGAATATATTGTCAAGCACTTTATCTTAGTAGCGCGATAATACAGCAAATCGTTTATATGTTCAGCACACTCCGCTCTCCATTATAGTGAAACTTGCGGAATCGCAGTCCAGCTCCGCCATAGCCCCCACGGGCAGGACTGTCATCGGCGTGCGGTGCCCGAAATCCACACCCTCCAGCACCGGCAGGTCCTCCCTGTGTACCTCCTGCCTCAGCACTTTTAGGAGCATCTGCTCATCCTTCTCACTCATTGCCGGTGTGATGATCCCCGCGCAAACGTCCAGCGCCCCGCTGGCCGCCAGGGCCCGCCAGCCGTGCAGGGCGGCAAGTGCGCTGTTATAGGGCGAGATATTCTCCATAAAAATTATGCTCCCCTCCCAGAGCTCTCTATCGGGGAAGATATTTGTGCCCATTATCTGCTGTAACGGGCCCCAGCAGCCTCCAAGGAGTCTGCCCTGTACCTTTCCCCTGCCCTGGATAAGCTTATAGCCCGGGTTATCCTGCCAAACTATATCTTCCTCCGGCTTGTCCTGCCACTCGATGGGCGTGGACCTTTTGCAGGGCTCCACCCGGCCTATGGGCTCGGCGGAAAAGAGAGCCCTGCGTATGGCGTTCTCTGTGTAGCTGTCCAAATGTCCCGGCTGGGCTATGGGTGTGAGCAGGTTCGGGCCGTAATAGCTCATTACCCCGGCATGGGCAAAACAGCAGCACGTGGTGGTGATATCTGAGTAGCCCATGAATATCTTGGGATGTGAGCGTATAAGGTCGTAGTCCAAGTAAGGGAACAGACGGTAGGAATCGTCCCCGCCCATATTCGTGATGATGGCTTTGACCTCCGGGTTTTCCAGCGCCCAGTGCAGATCAGCTGCCCGGGTCTCCGGGTGCTGATAGGTGTACTCGTTACCCGCCAGGGCGTGGGGCGTTTCCACTACCTTCAAGCCGAAGACCTCTTGAAGCCGCCGCTTGCCCAGCTCGTAGCGGCAGAGCATATCCTTGTCGCCTGCCCGGCCGCCGGATATGGAGATCGTGGCGACGGTGTCACCTGGATGAATACGTTGTGGTTTTATCAGTTCTTTCATAATGCTCACCTATATTTTTAATATTTTAGAATAAACTCGTCTGGCTGCTCTCCGGCAGGCCCCGCAGGGCGCCCACCTCTTTCAGCGTATCTATCACCGCGCTGGACACCTTGGCCCTGTCCTGGAGGTCGTCGATGGAAATGTACTCGCCGCCAGAGTTTTTCGCGTCCTCCAGGCTCAGCGCCGCCGCATCGCCAACGCCCTTCAGGCTGGAGAAGGGCAGTCGTATTTTGCCGTCCTCAACAACGAAACGCTTTGCCGAGGATTTGTATAAGTCTACTCCCAACAGTTCTATGCCCCTCGCCATCATCTCATTGATTATCTGTAGGGTTTCAAACTCGCCCTCCTCCTTGGCGCTGGCCTCTCGGTTCTTTATCTTCTGGTCGATGTCCCGCATACGGCGCAGCACCGCGTCCCGCCCCCCCAGGGCCGTGGCGCCGTCAAAGTCCTCGCTGCGCACGGTGAAATACGCGGCGTAGAACTCTATGGGCTTATGCACCTTGTACCATCCCAGGCGCAGGGCCGCTATCATATAGGCCGCGGCGTGGGCCTTTGGGAACATATACTGTATCTTGAAGCAGGAGTCAATGTACCACTGTGGCACGTCGTGGTCCTTCATGGCGGCTATATGTTCCTCCGTAAGCAGCTTCCCGGCCTTGCCCTTGCGGACTATCTCCATAATTTTAAAGGCCATCTTTGGCTCAAGTCCCTTGTTGAGCAGGTACACCATAATATTATCACGTGTACCTATGACCTCAGAAATGGTGCAGGTCCCGTTCTTAATAAGCTCCTGCGCGTTTCCCAGCCACACCGCCGTGCCATGGGACAGGCCGGATATCTGCAGGAAATCCGAGAACCGGGTGGGCTCACATTCTTCAAGCATTCCCCGCACAAAGTTTGTCCCCAGCTCCGGCAGAGACAGGGTTCCTGTCTTTACTCCGTCCAGATCCTCCGATGTGACCCCCAGGGCCGCCGGAGAACTAAACAGGCTCATGACCTCCGGGTCGCTCATGCTGACCTTCATCACGGGTATGCCGGTATACTCCTCCAGATAGTGGTAGATGGTGGGCACATCGTGGCCCAGCTCGTCCAGCT
>CANPBX010000021.1 GCA_947572385.1 uncultured Clostridia bacterium | reverse complement strand
AGGGAACCCCCTCCTTTCCAATGATCCCCTCATTCCTTAGGTGCGCATAGCGCAGATAGTCCTCCACCCGGCCCGACCGGGCGAAGCTGTTCCAGGCTTGTATCTCGTTCATGGCGGCGGCCCCCCTGTCACATGAAAGTAGTTTGCTTACAGTAGCAGTATTTGCATATGAGGGGCTGGTATGAGAGGAAAATATATCTTTTATCGACAGGCTGCGACGGACTTTTCGAGCATTATATGCTTATTAAAGGTTGGAATAGTAAACGCGCTTATTGACCGCGTTTACTATACACCTATTTTACATGGAATTTAGGTAATATGCAAGGGGTAAAAAAATAAGAGCTCCCGGTCTCCCGGAAGCCCAGTATTACCCGTCACTCCTCGTCCCTTCTGCGCCCGTCATTCACCCGCTTGCCTATAAACAGCAGGCATACCGTCAGCATCACCGCCGCCTGTATCAGCCCCGCGCCCCGGGCGTTCAGCGCGCCGTTTTCTATGAGGGGCTCGTGGGCGATAAAGATGCTCGTGCCGATCAGCACCGCCAGCATCAGCCCGCATAGCCCCAGGAAAATATACAGCGAGTTCTGCCTGCGGCTGCGGGGCAGAATGTCCCGCAGGATAAACTCCACCAGCGCAAGCCCCATCCCGGCCCAGAATATGAGGATATTTCCCCACATCCCCTGGGCCCAGACTATGCCCTCGTCCTTCAAAAAGCCGTCGATAAGCAGCAGGGCCATCATCAGTATCAGCGAATGCTTATACACGTTCCCTCTCAGCAGCAGCTGCCGCTCGTCCAGTCCGTCGTCTCCCATAAAGCATTTTTTCATTTTGACGCTCTCCTTTCAAGATCACCGTTCGTCCTCCCCGGGCCAGAAAAGCTCGTTGAGGGTCACGCCCAGGGCGCGGCAGATGTCCACGCACAGCCGGACGGTGGGGTTATAGTCCCCCTTCTCAATGGCCACCACGGTCTGCCTTGTCACGCCCACCCTGTCGGCCAGCTCCTGCTGGGTTAGCCCCTTGGCAGCCCTTGCGGCCTTCATCCTAAGGTTTTTGCCCAAGCCATCACCTCCATGCCCTTAGTGTACACTATTCATTTCAAAAAGTCAAGTATATATTACAAAAAGATTTTGATAATTTACAGTTAGGGGCAAAAAGGAGGAGCCCGAGGGGGCTCCTCCTTTTATTCTACTGGACCGCGTGCCCGCCGCTCTTTGGCAGGGCGTACTTCTCCAGGCTCTCCTCATACTCCCTGGTAAACTCCGGGCTGCCCGAGCTCTTCAGCTGGTTGAGATACCCATGGTTCTCCAGCGCCGAGTCCTTCACCTGTATCACCGTCACGGCGATATTGGAGCAGTGGTCGGAAACCCTCTCGTAGTTTGTCAGCAAGTCCGTAAGCACAAAGCCCAGCTCTATGGTGCACCGGCCCTCCTGCAGGCGGCGCACATGGCGGTTTTTCAGCTCCAGCTTCAGGCTGTCCACCACCTGCTCCAAGGGCTCCACCTTGGCGGCAAGACTTGTATCCTCCCGCTCGAAGGAATCCACCGTAAGGTTTAGGATCTCGATAATGGCCTGGGTCATGACACCCAGCTCCTCCTGGGCCTTATCTGAAAAAGACAGCTCCTTATCGTCGATCTCCTTTGCCACCCGCAGGATGTTCATGGCGTGGTCCCCTATCCGCTCGAAGTCCCCTATTGCGTGCAGCAGCTCGGCGGCCTCGTTGCTGTCCGCCTGGGACAGGTCTTTGCTGCTGAGCTTGACTAAAAAGGTGCCAAGGGTGTCCTCGTACAGGTCAAGCTGCTCCTCCTGCTCGGTTATCTCCCGGGCGGCGTCAGCGCTGTACTCATCAATGAGCCGGATGGCGCTGAGCATGGAATCCCGGGCGGTATGGGCCATCTTCACAGCTAAAGCCCTGCACTCGCTTATGGCGAAGGCCGGGGAGAGCATAAGCCGCTCGTCCAGAAGGGTCTCCCGGACGTTGGTGTCCCGGACCGTCAGCTTCGCCAGGCCCTCCAGCTGCTTTGAGAAGGGCAGCAGCAGGGCCGTGGTGATAAAGTTGAACAGGCTGTGCACAAGGGCAATGCCCACGGCATTTATGGGCGAGTCCGTGAACTCGAACCGGAACAGCGAGTTCAGCGCGTAGAAGCCCAGAAGGCATATCACCGTGCCCAGCACGTTGAAGTAGATATGCACCGCCGTCACACGCTTGGCGTTCTTGTTGGCCCCGACGCTTGAGAGCAGAGAGGTAACGCAGGTGCCGATATTCTGGCCCATTATGATGGGTATGGCCATGCCGAAGGTGATGCTGCCGGTCATACTCAGGGACTGCAAAATGCCCACCGAGGCCGCCGAGCTCTGTATGACCCCGGTGACCACGGCCCCCAGCAGCACGCCCATAAGGGGGTTTTTGAACATGACCAGTATATCCTGGAATACGGGCATATCCGCCAGAGGGCTGACGGACTGGCTCATAAAGCTCATGCCGGTCATGAGTATGGAAAAGCCGATGAGCACATGGCCCGCGTCCCGCTTGCGCCCCTGCTTGCAGGTCATTATCAGCAGTATGCCCACAAGGGCCAGAAGGGGCGAAAAGGACTCGGGCTTGAGCATTTTAAGCCAGATATTGTCCCCCTCTATGCCCGCGGCGCTTAATATCCAGGCCGTAAGCGTGGTGCCGATATTGGAGCCCATTATGACCCCGACGGTCTGGGACAGCTCCATTATGCCGGAGTTCACAAGGCCCACCAGCATAACGGTCATGGCGGAGGATGACTGTATGGCGATGGTTATCACCGCCCCCAGGGCCAGGCCCTTCCAGCGGTTTGAGGTCATGGCCCTCAGGACCGACTCAAGCTTGCCGCCCACCATCTTTTCCAGGGCCGACGACAGCACGTTCATGCCATAGAGGAAGAAGGCCAGCCCTCCCAGCAGCGTGAAGACTGAAAAAATATCCATAGCTCTCTCCTTAACTATTTCCCTCATTTTTGCTATACGAGACAATAATAGCATATAGGGCGGGGGCAAATCAATGGGTTTTGCGAAATTATGAAGAAAAGAAAGAAAAATTGAAATCCGGGTAGAAAAATCTGGAGGAATATGATAAGATGATAGAAACTTGGGACAGAGGAGGCGGGCTTTTGAACGAGAGGTTTGGAGCGGTGCTGGCGGCAGGGGGGAGCTCTTCCCGCATGGGCGTGGGCCGCTCGAAGGTGCTTTTGGACTTGGACGGCGGGCCGGTGCTGTTAAAAAGCCTTGGGACGCTCCTCTGCTGCGGGTATATCCAGGAGGTCTGTATAGTCTGCCGGGAGGAGGACATGGAGGAGATATCCCGGCTGGCTTCAATGCCGGGCGGCGGGACGGACCCGGAAAAGAAAATAACCTTTGCCCCGGCGGGCGCGGACCGGCAGGAGTCGGTTAGAAACGGCGTGCAGGCCCTCGGTGAGGACTGCGGCTATCTGATAATACACGACGGCGCAAGGCCGTTTGTGAGCGTGGAGCTGCTAAATGCGGTGTGCGGGGATGCTTTGAGCTTTGGCGCGGCTACGGCGGCGGTGCCCTGTAAGGACACCTGCAAGCTCTCCGACAGGGAGGGCTTTGTGGAGAGCACGCCGCCCCGGGACAGGCTAATGGCGGTGCAGACTCCCCAGGCGTTTAAGAGGGAGCTGTATATGTATGCCATTGAGAAAGCGAGGGCCAGGGGAAAGAGCTATACTGACGACTGCCAGCTGGTGGAGGCGGCGGGGGGAAAGGTGAGGCTCACCCCCGGGAGCTATACAAATTTCAAGCTCACCACCCCAGAGGATATGCTTCTGGCCCGGGCGGTGGCGGGAGAGGGGAGAGTGAAGGGTATGCGCATTGGAAGCGGATATGACGTGCACAGGCTGGCGCCCGGGCGAAGGCTCATACTTGGCGGCGTGGAGGTCCCGTATGAACTGGGGCTTTTAGGGCACTCGGACGCGGACGTGCTGGCCCATGCCATATCGGACGCCATACTGGGCGCGGCGGCGATGGGGGACATCGGGAAGCTGTTCCCGGATAACGACTCAAAATATGAGGGGGCCGACAGCCTGAAGCTGCTCTCGGAGGTCTGTGAGCGGGCCAGGAGCGGCGGCTTTGAAATTGGCAATATTGACAGCACGGTGACAGCCCAGAGGCCGAAGCTCGCGCCCTATATAGACAGTATGCGGGAGAATATCGCCGCGGCCTGCGGGATAGACCCGGGGCGGGTGAGCGTGAAGGCCACCACCGAGGAGGGCCTGGGCTTTACCGGCAGGGGCGAAGGCATTGCGGCGAGCGCAGTGTGCTTATTACGGGAGTAGGGGCAATGCTCCATACTGCCGTAGAAAATATATTTATTTTTTAGTAGACAAATAAAAAGGAGCAGAATCATGTATCAATTCAACCGTGAAGAGTACGAAAAGCGCATGGAGTGGTACCAGGAGGCCCGCTTTGGCATGTTCATCCACTGGGGAATCTATGCAATCCCCGCCAGGGGCGAGTGGGTCAGGAGCCCTGAGGAAATGCCTGAAGAGGAGTATATGACCTACTTCGACGAGTTCGACCCTGTGGACTATGACCCGGGGAAGTGGGCCAGGGCCGCAAAGGAGGCGGGCATGAAGTACGCGGTGCTCACAGCGAAGCACCACGACGGCTTCTGCCTGTTCGACAGCAAGCTCACAGACTATAAGTCCACCAACACCAGGTCCGGGCGGGACCTGGTGAGGGAGTACCTGGAGGCGTTCAGGGCCGAGGGCCTGAAGGTGGGGCTCTACTACTCCCTGCTCGACTGGCACCACCCGGACTACCCACACTATGGGGACCAGTACCACCCAATGCGAAACAACCCGGAGGAGGGCAACGAAGACCGGGACTTTAACAGGTATCTTGACTACCTCCACGGACAGGTGCGGGAGCTCTGCACGGACTACGGCAGGCTGGATATTATGTGGTTCGACTTCTCCTATGGCGAGGGCGAGAAGTGTATGCGCGGGGAGACCTGGAGGGCTCACGAGCTGGTGAGCATGATAAGGGAGCTCCAGCCGGGGATAATAATAGACAACCGCCTGGAGGTCAGCGGCGAGGGCTTCGGCTCCATGTGGGAGGGGGACCCCAAGCCCTGGCACGGGGACTTTGTTAGCCCGGAGCAGATAATCCCGCCAAACGGCCTGCTGGATAAGAACGGCGGGGACCTGGCGTGGGAGGCGTGCGTCACCATGAACAATAACTGGGGCTACTGCGCCCTGGACCGGAACTTCAAGCCGGCGGGTATGCTCATAAAGAAGCTGGTGGAGTGCGTTAGCAAGGGCGGCAACCTGCTGCTGAACGTGGGCCCGGATGCCAAGGGCAATATCCCGGACCAGTCTCTGGAGATACTTGAGGGCATTGGCCGCTGGATGAAAAAGAACGGCGAGAGCATATACGGCTGCGGGAAATCGGGGATGGAGAAGCCGGACACAGGCAGGATAACCCGGAAGGGGAATACCCTTTACTACCACCTGTTTGAGAACACCATAGGGGCCATGCCCCTGCAGGGGCTCTCTAAGGAGCAGGTGAAATCCGTGCGCTGGGTGCACTCTGGGGCCGAGGTAAAGATAGCCAAGGGCTGGGTGTATGACAACTACCCGGACGTGGTCTTCGCCGACCTTGGCCCGGATCCGGTGCTGCCGGACCCTGTTGACACTGTTATAAAGGTGGAACTGAAATAATGACAGATATGACAGAAATTGTAGATGGGTACTGCCGACATATTGTAAGTGTGCTGCCAGAATGTGATACCGCGGATTACCCCCCGGAGCTCTTCAGAAGGTTTGCGGAGCACGGGGCTATGCTCCGGCAGGAGTGGGCCTGGTGCGCGGAGCTGCCGGAAGAGATGTTCCTTAACTGGGTGCTCTGCCCCAGGGTGAACAACGAGGAGCTTTCAGACTGCCGGAGGCTGTTCTATGAGCAGCTTGCTCCCAGGGTGAAGGGCCTCTCCCTGCCCGAGGCCATACTTGAGGTAAACCGCTGGTGCGCGGAGAACGTCACCTACCGGGCCACGGACATCCGCACGGCCTCGGCTTTGGCGGTGTATAGATCGGGCTGCGGGCGCTGCGGTGAGGAGTCCATGTTCGCGGTGAACGCCATGAGGAGCGTGGGCATAGCCGCAAGGCAGGTCTACGCCCCCTGGTGGTCCCACTGCGACGACAATCACGCCTGGGTCGAGGCCTTTGACGGCAGGGAGTGGAGGTTCCTGGGGGCCTGCGAGCCGGAGCCGCGCCTGGATATGGGATGGTTTATCCCCGCCGCGGGGAGGGCCATGCTCTGCCACACGAAGTGCTTTGTAGGACGGGGCGGCTGGGAAAGGCTGCTCCCCGGGGAAGACCCGCAGGATATAGACGTCCGGGAGGGGATCGCCTATCTGAGTGTGACCGGGCGCTACGGGAGAGCCCGGGAGTTCACGGTCCGGGTGGCGGACAGCAGCGGCGCCGGCATACCCGGTGCAATAGTTGAGTATTATGTGCTAAATGAAGGGCTTCTGAGGAAGATAGCGCGGCGGGTCACTGACGGCAGCGGAAACGCCCGTATGCGCCTGGGCCTTGGCAGTGTTTGGGTGACGGCCCGCCACGGCGGTATGCTCAGCGAGCAGCTTGTAGATACCGGTGAGGCCGAGAGGGCGGAGCTGAGCCTGCCTGGGGTGGATATGACAGGGCATTATGACTTTCTGCCTCCGAAGGACAGCGGCGTAAGGTCCGGGGGGCTCAGCGGGCAGGAGAGGCTTCAGCGGAAGCGGGAGCGTCAGCGGGCAAAGGAGCTGCGGGAGAGGCTGCACCCCGGCGGGGGAACGGCTCCCGAAAAGCCGGAGCTCTGGCCCTGGGAGAGGTTTTCCCCGGGGGAGATACCCGAGCTCTGGCAGGACGGCGGCGCCCACGGTCTTGATGAAAGGCGGGAGTGCGGCGTCACCCTGCTTCACGGCGAGGGCAAGGGGGCTTTGGCCCTTATGGCCTGGCAGGACGGCTGGGAGGCTGTGGGTGCTCTGAGATTTGGCAGGGAGATTCGGCTCCCAGAGGGGAGATACCGGCTGATAACCTCCTACAGGCTGCCGGACGGCACACAGCTTGGGGACTTTCAGGACTTCACCCTTGACGGCGGGGAGTCCCGGGAGCTGACGGCAAGCTTCCGGGAGGCCGAGCCTGAGCAGCTGCTGCAAAAGCTGCCCCTGCCGGAGCTGGGCTTTACTTGGGAGGGCATGTCCCTCCTGTGCTGGATAGACCCCGGGGCCGAGCCCACTGAGCACCTTTTAAATGAGCTGAAAGCGGCGGGAAGGTTTCCCTGCGGGGTGCACTTTATCGGGCGGGAGCTGGACGGAGATATCCTGCCTGAGGGCTCCGTGACCCATAGCTGGGATGAATATGTTGCCGAGACTGTAGCCAGAAGGGTGTTTTTAGAGCCCGGCAACCTGCCCCTGGTGGTGCTGGCAGACAGCGAGGGATTTGCAAGGTTTGCAAGCGCCGGGTACAATGTGGGCTCGGTGGAGCTTGCTGCCGGGCTCTGCCCTATGATAACAGAGCAGAAGTCCCGGTGAGCATTATATAAGGAGAGATGAGTATGCAAAACGAGACGCTGAAGGTACTATTAACCCGCAGAAGCGTCAGGAAGTACAGGCCGGAGCAGATCGACAGGGAGACCCTCTCGGCAATTTTAGAAGCAGGAACCTACGCCCCCAGCGGCATGGGCAAGCAGCCCGGGGTGATAGTGGCCGTACAGAATCCCGAGGACCGCAGGGCCGTTATGGAGTTGAACAAGCAGGCCAGGGGAGGCAGCGGCGACCCATACTACGGAGCGCCCACCATAGTGCTGGTGCTGGCGGATAGCGGCATAACAGGGACCTTTGTGGAGGACGGCTCCTGTGTGCTGGACAATATGATGGTGGCGGCCCAGTCACTGGGAGTGAGCTCCTGCTGGATACACGGGGAGCACCTGATGTTTGAGCTGCCCGAGGGAAAGGCGCTCCTTAAAAAGTGGGGCCTTTCGGAGGACCTGCGAGGGGTGGGCTCATTGGCCCTTGGCTACGCAGACGGGCAGCCGCCGGAGCCCAAGCCCCGGAAGGATGGATATATTAAGATAGTGTAAAGACAGTGTAAATTTTAGGCCGCGGGGGAGATTTCCTACCCTGCGGCTTGTTTTTTTGTGGAAAATCCGTTATAATAATAAGAAACTGGAAAATTCCGGCCATTTCAGGCCGAATGCTTAGAAAGGCGTGGTCCTATGAAGAAAAGACAGCGGGGGCTGAAAGGGCTTGTCTGCGCGGCCCTTTCGGGGCTCCTGATTCTCGGTGGCTGCGGGTCCCCAAAGGAGGCGGCACCTATAAAGGAGCCTAACCTGCCCAAAAACGACGGCGCCCCGGCAAAGCTCACCATATCCGTGGGAGGCGGGGAGGGCCGGGAGTTCCCCGACGCGCTGGAGGAGATAATCGCAAAATACGAGGCGGACTTCCCAAATACGGAGATAGTGCTCTCGGAAAATGAGCCGGATATCCGGCTGTTCACAGACGGCGAACTGAAGGACACAGAGGGGCTCATGGACCTTACCCCCTATAAGGACGCCTGGGAGCTTGAGGGGAGCATTACAAACCCTGCCAGTCGTATCATGCACTTTATGGGTGGGGAGAGCATCTATGCCATACCCTTCCAGTATGACCAGATAATGCTGTACTATAGGCTGGACTGGATCAACGGGTATAACGAAGGGCGCCCTGCAAATGAGCGGGCGGCGGTGAGCCTTTGGGGAGACCTGCTGGATGTGCCAGGAAAGCTTGGGGAAAAGGGCGGGCTGGTGATAGCCGAGGAAGTAAGGCCGCTCATGTTTGACGTGCTCCTGTGGAGCTGGATGGACCCGAGGCTTATAGCGGACTGGGCCACAGGGTATTACCAGAAGGACGGCAGCACGATCTTTGGCTTAGAGAGCTCGATAAATGCCGCCAACGCCTTTAAAAGGCTGCTTGACGCAGAGACGGCCTCAGAGGATCCCATGGGGGACTTTATAGACGGAAGGGCCTGTATGTATATAGGCCGGGGGCTTGATATGCGGGAGCTCCGGGAGAAAATTCCGGGGGAGCTGGGCGTTGGCTGGATGGCCGCCGGGCTGCCCAAGGGTACCGGCGGTAAAGTAGCCCCGCTGCTGGAGTGGACGGCATGGGGGGTCAGCAGCGGCACGCCCGAGCCTGAGAAGGCCGTGCACTTTTTGTGGTATCTCACCAACGCCGACAACAACACCCATCTCTACATGGAGCTTGCCGACGGCGGCGTGAAGCCCATATACAGGGAGGCCGAGGCCTATGAGCCATCCCTGCTCGAGGGCTGCTGGCAGGGGGAGATAGAGCTTTTGAACATGCCCAACTATAAATACGCCAGCGCTCCGGCGGCTATGGGGGAGCTTGCGGGGGCCGAAAACCCGGAGTTCCGAAAGCTGCTCTCCCAGCTGGAGGATGGGGAGATCTCCACTGAGGAAATGCTGGAGGGGCTGGACGGCGAGTATAAAAGGCTGCTTGAGGAGTATAGGCAGGAAAACGGCAGGCTGCCCTGGGAGCAGGAAGATAGGGAGGATAAAACATGAATGTAAAGCTTTTGGCATATACGCCCGCACCCGAGCGCGCTGTGGCCTGCGCGGCGAAGCTCTGCTATGCCGCCGCGGATATCGACACGGTGATGGACGGGCTGACAGATGAAAAGGCCGGCTCCTTTCTGGATATGCTCACGGAGATAGGCCACGAGAGCCCTATTGAGCACGCCAGCTTTACCTTTGGCATAGAGGGGGTCTCAAGGTCGCTGCTGGCCCAGATCACGCGGCACAGGCTGGCGTCCTACAGTGTCCAGAGCCAGAGGTATGTGAAGGAGTCCAGCTTCGAGTTTGTGGTGCCGCCGGAGATAGCAGCTATACCTGAGGCCAGGCGGGAATTTCTCATGGCGATGGAGGAGGACCAGCGGCACTACGAGAAGCTCTCGGAGCTCCTTCAAAGGAAGCACGAGACGGAGTTTCTGGCGGAGGGCCTCTGTGAAAAGGAGGCCAGGCGCAAGGCCGAGAAGAAGGCCATTGAGGACGCCAGGTTCGTCCTGCCAAACGCCTGCGCCACCAAGCTTATCTGCACAATGAACGCCCGCTCCCTGATGAACTTCTTTACCCATAGGTGCTGCAACAGGGCCCAGTGGGAGATACGGGAGCTGGCGGTTGAAATGCTGAAGCTGGTGAGGGAGGCCGCGCCGAATATGTTCAGAAAGGCCGGTCCACCATGCCTTAGGGGAAGCTGCCCCGAGGGGAAGATGAGCTGCGGGAAAATGAGCCAGGTCCGGGAGAGCTTTCAGGCGCTGGGGGCCGGGGAATGAGGGTAGGCGTTATACAGGCCTCGTCCCAGAGGGATAAGAACCCGCTTATATATGAGTGTACAAAGAAAGCGGCCGGAAGGCACGGGCACGAGGTTATAAACTTCGGAGTCTTCCCGGACGAGCGGGAGGACTGGACCTATGTGGAGACGGCGCTCCTTATAAGCCTGCTGCTCTCCCGGGGGGCGGTGGATTTTATAGTGACCGGCTGCTCCTCGGGGCAGGGGATGATGCTGGCGTGCAACAGCCTGCCCGGGGTGCTCTGCGGCTATCTGCCTACGCCCCAGGACGCGTTCCTCTTTGGCAGGATAAACGGCGGCAACGCGGCCTCGCTGCCGCTGGGCCTTGGCTTCGGCTGGATGGGGGAGATAAACTTACAGTGCACGCTGGATAAGCTCTTTGAGGGGGGCTTCGGCGTGGGCTGGCCCCCGGAGGAGGCTGAGCGCAAGAGGAGGGACACGGGGCTTCTCAGAGAGCTTAGCGGCATTACAAAGAGGGGTATGCCGGAGTGCTTTGAGAGGTATCCCCGGGAGCTCACAGCCAAGGTCCTCACCAGGGGGAACGTGATGGAGTACATTGAGAAATTTGGAAAGGTAGCAGGTGGGGGAGCATGAGCCTTATTGTACTTGAGGGGCTGGACGGCAGCGGCAAGAGCACCCAGCTCCCGCTTTTAGAGGAGGAGCTGAAACGGCGGGGGCCGGTGAGGACGGTCTCTTTCCCGGACTATAGCTCGCCCTCGTCGGCTCTGGTGAAGATGTACCTGAACGGAGAGTTCGGCAATAGCCCGGGGGACGTGAACGCCTACGCCGCCGGAGCCTTCTACGCCGTGGACAGGTACGCCAGCTTCAAGAAGGACTGGCAGGAGGACTACAGAAGTGGGACCACTATTTTAGCCGGAAGGTACACCACCTCCAATATGATATACCAGATGGAGAAGCTGCCAGAAAGCTGTTGGAGGGAGTATATCGCCTGGGCCGAGGATTTCGAGTACGGCAGGCTGGGGCTCCCAAGGCCCGACAGGGTGATATTACTTGATATGCCTTTAGCGGCGGCCCAGAAGCTGCTGTCAAAAAGATACGAAGGGCATGAAGAGAGAAGGGACCTGCATGAGCGGGATGCGCGGTTTCTTGAGAGCTGCGCCATATGCGCCAGGTTCGCGGCGGACAGGCTTAACTGGCGGGTCATAGAGTGCGCGGAAAACGGCGAGCCGCTGAGCGTCGGGGAGATACACCGCCGGGTGGTCTCGGCGCTGGATATGTGATTTGTGCGATTATTATATGTGATTATTGTGTAGTTGTATAATTGTATAATAGAAAGGGGCAATATTTTATGGTATACGTACTTTTAGCGGAGGGCTTTGAGCTGGTGGAGGCCATGGCCCCGGTGGATATCCTGCGCCGGGCAAAGGTAGAGGTGAGGACCGTGGGGGTCACCGGGAAGACTGTGAAGGCCTCAAACGGCGTGCCGGTCACGGCGGATATTGAGATAGCCGGGGCTGTCACAGAAGGGCTGGACTGCGTGGTGCTCCCCGGGGGGCTGCCGGGGACGATAAACCTTGAGAAGTCAGGGGAGGTCCAGGGGCTTATCGACTTCTGCCAAAGGGAGGGTAAGCTTATAGGGGCCATCTGCGCAGCACCCTCTATACTGGCCCATAAGGGGCTGCTGAACGGCAGGGAGGCCACGGCCTTCCCAAGCTTCCAGAAGGACGTTGAAGAGGGCGGGGGCAGGCTCTCTGAAAAATTTGTCTGCCGTGACGGACAGTTTATAACAGCCCGGGGCATGGGCGTTTCCACCAGCTTCGGGCTGGAGCTGGCGGCGGCCCTCACGTCCCCTGAGACCGCCGCCGGGATAAAGACGGGCATACAGTTTGCCTGAGAGCAGGAGGTTGTAGAGCTATGAACCAGAGACCACAGCAGCCGGGAGACAGCCGGGAGCGTTCCGGGAATTTCCAGGTGAATATCGACAAGCGGGACCTGATGACCGGCCCTGTTGAGCAGCCCAGGGCCAGGCGTCAGCCGGACCAATACGAGGAGCCATACCTTTCAAAAAAGGCCCAGCTCACCGACAAGGAGCTGCGGGCGGAGAAGCGGGCCCATAGGAAGCGCAACAGGGTCAAGGCACGGAAGAACAAGCGCATTTTCAAAATAGTATGGCTCTGCATGGTGCTGCTGGTGTCCTTTACCATTGCAAGCTACCTTATCGGCGGTTCCAACGACTTCCTGGGGGCGGGCAGGCCAGAGGGCAAGGCCGACGTGACTATACCTGAGGGGGAGCTCACTGAGGACGGCCTTGCAGAGATACTTCACAAGGCCGGGATAATCAGCAAGCCGGAGTTTTTCAGCCTCTACTGCAAGATAAAGAAAAATATCGACAGCTTCGGCCCGGGCACAAGGCTTCAGGTGAACACCAATATGGACTATGAGGCCATAATCACAGCCCTGAAGGGCGGCAACGAGGACCGTGAGATCGTGAAGATAGCCTTCCCGGAGGGCAGCACCGCCCTGCAGATCGCAAACCTTCTGGAGGAGAACGAGGTCTGCAAGGCCCAGGAGTTTTTGACCGAGCTGAATTCCGGGGACTACTCAAGGTATGATGAGATAGCGGCCCTGGGCTCGGACACCGGGAATAGGTACTATAAGCTTGAGGGCTATCTTTTCCCTGACACCTACGACTTCTATAAGGGTGAGGACTTGGAGGATGTAATAGGAAAATTCCTCTGGAACTTCCACAATAAGCTCTCCGGCAGGCTTCAGGAAAAGGTAGACGCTTCGGGCATGACCCTGGACCAGGTGGTGATACTTGCCAGCATAATCCAGGCCGAGGGTGCGAACACCACGGATATGTTCAACGTCTCGGCTGTCCTGCACAACCGCCTGAACTTCGGCGCGGACTACGGTATTTTTAATCTTGAGTGCGACTCCACCTCCTTCTACCCCTATAAGAACGCCCAGGAGATGGAAGCCCTGGGCGGCGGCCTCAGCCACGGGGCTTATGACACCTATCAGGTCAGCGGCCTGCCGGCGGGAGCCATCTGCAATCCGGGCCTTGACGCCTTAAATGCGGCCCTGAAGCCCAACGACTCCGGAGACGCGGCGAGCTACCTGTACTTCTGCCACTCAGCCGAGGGCGTGGCCTACTATGCCACCAACGCCGACGACCATGAGTACAACAAGACCTTGGCGGGGCTGGACTGATGGAGAGACGCAAGCCGGAATTAGAGCTGCGGCGCAAGCCGGAACTCTTATCGCCTGCGGGTGATATGGAGAGACTGGAGGCGGCGGTGCGCTACGGCGCCGACGCGGTGTACCTTGGGGGGAAGGACTACGGCATGAGGGCCGCGCCCGGGAACTTCACCCGTGAGGAGCTGAAAAGGGCGGTGGAGCTCTGCCACGGGTCTGGGGTGCGGGTGTATGTGACCTGCAACACTCTGCCAAGAAACCATGAGCTGAGGGAGCTGCCGGGCTTTCTGGAATACTGCGGGACAGTAGGCGTGGACGGCCTGATAATCTCAGATCTGGGGGTGCTAGGCCTGGCCAGGGAGCACGCCCCGGGGGTGCAGCTGCATATGTCCACTCAGGCAGGCATTGTCAACTATGCTGCCGCCAAAGCCTGCTATGACCTGGGGGCAAGGCGGGTGGTGCTGGCAAGGGAGGTGCCGCTCTCCGAGATAAAGGAGATCCGGGAGAATATCCCCCCGGACCTGGAGCTTGAGGCCTTTGTACACGGAAGCATGTGCGTCTCGTTTTCGGGCAGGTGCCTGCTGTCCAACTATATGACCGGGCGGGACGCCAACAGGGGCCAGTGCGCCCAGCCCTGCCGGTGGGAGTATTATCTGACGGAGAAAAAACGTCCCGGGGAGCACTTCACCATTGTGGAGCAGGGGGACGGCACATATATCATGAACTCAAACGACCTTTGCATGATAGAGCATATCCCAAGGCTAATAGAGGCGGGGGTGTGCAGCCTGAAGATAGAGGGCAGGGCAAAATCCGCCTACTATGT
Source organism: uncultured Clostridia bacterium (assembly GCA_947572385.1). GTDB lineage: Bacteria > Bacillota > Clostridia > Oscillospirales > Acutalibacteraceae > Acutalibacter. Next base: position 22,556 of record CANPBX010000021.1, on the reverse strand, counting down.
GGCCTGTGTCACCGCGGCCTATCGGCGGGCTATAGACTTCTTCTCCCGGCACCCCGGGGAGAGCCTGCCCCCTGAGATACTGGAGGAGACCGGGAAGATCAGCCATAGGGCCTACTCTACAGGCTTCTACTTCGGCGGAGGGCCGGGCCAGACCACGGACCGGGGCCAGTACATCAGGGACTACCAGGTGGCCGCAGTGTGCGAGGGGCGCATGGGGGACTATGTGGTGCTGAGCCAGCGCAACAGGTTCTTCAGGGGCAGCACGGTGGACGTGCTCCAGCCCGGCAGCGCGTTCACAGGTGAGCTCAGTGAGATATATAATGAGGATAGGGAGCCGATCGAGAGCGCCCCCCACGCGGAAATGAGGGTGTACTGGAAGACTGGGCTGCCGGTGGCGGAGGGGGCCTACCTGAGGATAAAGGCCGGGTAAAGTGCAGAAACCCCTTGCATTCTCCAAATAACTGTGGTAAAATATTAGTATTAACAAAAAGGAGGTATCCGTATGGACGGTATAAGTTCACTGGCTTCCATACCCAGCACCTACGGCGCAGTTGGGGCCATTGAGTCCGGGGACGGCTATGCGCTGAGAGTCACCAAGATGGCTATGGACGACACCCAGCAGCTGGCAATGCAGGAGATCCAGAAAATGCTCCCGCCAAGTCCCTATACCTTCGACGTTTACGCCTAAGGCCGGAGAGACCCCGAAAGGGGCCTCTTTTCTTTACAGCAAAAGGGAGAGCTTCAGGCTCTCCCAAAAATGGTCGGTTAGATATTGAGCTCAGCCGCAAGCCAGGCCTTGGCAAGCTGGGGCCAGACCCGGGCTATACCGCAGTCGCGCTCAAGCTTTTTCTGACACTCCGGGCCGGGCTTGCCGGGCGGGGCGAAGAAGCCGTCCAGGGCGTCCGGGGCCGCGCCATCTATGCCTGCAGACCTGAGCCTGTCATGGAGAGCGATTATCGGCGCGAGGGTATAGGTGTCGCCGTGCTGGTTATTGAGCCAAGCGTCGTTCGCGAGGGACAAGCCGTGCTGGCCGGAGGTGAACACATGGTGGGCGAAGTCCACTCCCGCCGCCTTGCAGGCTCTGGCGAAGAGATAGCTGTTTTCCACAGGCACCGCGTCATCCTCGGCGGTCTGCCACAGGAAGCAGGGGGGTGTTTTCTCTGTCACCTGGGTCTCAAGGCTCATATAGCCCAGGAGCCCCGGCTCGGGCTCACGGCCCAGCAGGGCGTCGAAGGAGCCCCGGTGGGCATACTCCCCGGAGGTTATCACAGGGTAGCTGAGTATGGCGGCGTTGGGCCGGTTGGAGATACCGGCGTACTGGGGGGAGGGGTCCTCCACGTCCTGCCAGTGGACGCATAGGCTGGCGCTGAGGTGCCCCCCTGCCGAGAAGCCGCAGACAGCCAGCTTTTCAGGGTCTATATGAAACGCTCCGGCATTCTTCCTCACATAGCGCACGGCTCTTGAGAGGTCCCATAGGGGCTGCATAAGAAGGGGCTCGATGGTCAGTGGATTCACGGTGTAGGTGAGCACGAAGGCATTATAGCCGGAGTTGTAAAACTCCATAGCCACAGGCTCGGCCTCGCTGGGGGCTACGAAGCAGTAGCCGCCGCCGGGGGTCACCACCATGGCGGGGTGCAGGGACGGGCTGGTATGGATATAGCTGACGATAAAGGGCTCAAACCCTGCCGATAGGGGGTACTTATATTCCCCCGGGGCCCATATAGGGTGAGTTTGCTTTTCCATAGGAGCTTCCCCTCACTTCTTCTGCTTAGCCAGCCACTGGAGCAGTGTGACAGCTTCGCCGCCTATTGTCACAGGCTTGCCGTCGTAGTCCAGGGTGCAGTCGTCGTTCAGCACGGGTATCCAGGCAAAATGGCCGATATACTCGAAGGGGTCGCCCTCTATGTCTACAAATCCCTCGTGGATATCCTTTATATTGTCCCAGAAGGTGAAGTGGACATTTTTTGCCCCGGCGGAGATAAGGCGGTTATAGGTGGGCAGGACAGTCTCCTCGGGCTTCACCACAGGGTCGTTCTTGGCGTGGGTAAACCAGATGGCCTTGTCTTTTATGCTTTGGATATTGCCGTCGGTGATGGTCTCATCATACAGCGCTTCACAGACAGGGAAGGCAGCCGCGAAGTGATCGGGGTGGTCTAAAAGCATACGCATAGTCATGAAGCCGCCGTTGCTGTCGCCGCCGATATATATGCGCTCCCTGTCAATATTCCCGTTGCGGGAGACAAAATCCTCTATGCAGTCCATGAGCGCCTTGCTGTAAATGCTCCTGCCTGTGCGCCCGTACTCACCGCTGCCGTCGTTCATCCAGAAGGTGGGGGTCTGAGGGGCCAGCACATATGCTCCGCCGAAGAGCTTCTGTACCTTCCCGGAGCTGAGGGCCACGACCTTATTTCCCATATACGCCACAGAGGGATCCGTGCCGCCCTCGCCTGCGCCGTGCAGCCAGATAATAAGGGGCCTCGGGCCGGGCTCAACGGTCTGGGGGATATAATAGCCGTAGTTCAGGGGCTCAGAGGTGCGGGAGGTGTCGTTTATCCAGCCCTCTGAGTCCGGGCAGGAGGAGCCCAGGGGATAGTCGTATGTAAGCCCGGACAGCGCGCCGTCCAGGGCCTTCACGGGCTTAGTCTGCGTGACGGTGAAGCGTGTGTTCACAAACACGTTCAGCCCATTTGGAGCGGAGATACAGGAGGCAAGCTGGTGCAGGGGGCCGTAGGCCAGCTCCAGGGTGACGAAAGCCCCGGGGTCCCGGGGCTCTCCTGAGAGGTCCGAGGGATAGGCGTTTGTTACAGAAATATACCCATGGCTGGGCTCCTTATCGTCCACAGCCATCCAGGACTTGGGAAGCAGCAGCAGCTCCCCCTTTTCGTCCATGCGCTCAACATATACGGAGAAGCTTCCGGGCTCCACCGCCCTTACAGGGGAGGGCATGGGCAGGATGATTTTTGTGACATAGGGGCCGAAGTCGGTGACACGGGTATGGGTGTAGTAACCTTTGCTCATTATATACGCTCCTTTGCGTGTTTTTTTAATTATATCGCATAGGTCTCCGGGTGTCAAGATATTGGTACTTGCAATCGGGGAGAATATGTTTATAATAATATCAAGCATACCGAAAGGGGGAGATCATATGCTTGAAATCATGTCCGGCGTCACCATCGCCCTCCTGGTGGTCTTTGGGGCAGTCATGCTTCTGGAGCCCAGGAGCCTTTGGAGCAGGGTGGTGTTTTTCATACTGGTGCTGGACCTGGCGGTGTTCTCTGTAGTTATAGCCGCCGTATACAGCAGCTGGCTCTCGAGGCATGAGATAGTCATATGGCTGCTTCTGGCGCTGGCCCTGATAGCCGGGCTGCTTGTGCTGGCGTTCCCGCTGTTTTTACTGGTGATGTTCATAGTTGAGGGCGTAAAGATAGTGCGCAGGGAGGGACTCAGCCCCTCAAACCTGCTGTCGCTGATATTCGCGGCCCTATGGTTCGGCTTCATCTTCATCTGGCCTGTGGTGGGCACCATGCAGCAGGGCACCCTGGGGCTTATGCTGTATGTGATAGTCAGCTTCAGCGCCATATATATACTGGCTCTGATGTCAATGTTTGTGCTCTCGGCCCTGCTGAACCTTATGCACCTGGGCAGGAGAAAGCGGCTGGACTACATAGTTGTGCTGGGCGCGGGGCTGGACGGCTCCAAGATAACGCCCCTCTTGGCCGCGAGGATCGACCGCGGCATACAGCTTCTCAGACATAACCCCAAAGCGCGGCTTATCCTCTCGGGAGGCCAGGGTCCGGGTGAGGATCTGCCCGAGGGGGAGGCTATGGCGGCATATGCCATAGAGCGCGGGGTCGAGCCGGGGAGAGTGATAATAGAGCGGGGATCGGTGAACACCGAGGAAAACCTGCGCTTCTCCCGCAGGCTGATGGAGGGCAGGCGCCCCAGGATAGCCATAGTCACAACGGCCTACCACGTGTTCCGCGCGCTGATACTGGCAAAGCGCCAGGGCATACGCTGCATAGGCTTCGGGGCCAGGACCAAGTGGTATTTCACCTTAAACGCGACCCTCAGGGAGTTCGCAGGCTACCTGTCCCTCACCAGGAAGAAGCATATCGCCGTGCTGGGGATATTCGCCGTGCTGATGCTTATACTGTATGGGCTGACTACAATATAGAGAGGCGTATTTACATGAAATATAAACATATTGTATGGGACTGGAACGGCACCCTGTTTGACGACGTCCAAGTGTGTATAGACGTGATGAACGGCATGCTGGAAAGGCGTGGGCTAAAGGAGCTCACCCCGGAGCGCTACCGGGAGATATTCACCTTCCCCGTGGAGGACTACTACAAAGCGGCAGGCTGGGACTTTTCCCGGGAGCCCTTTGCAGAGCTGGCGGTGGAGTACATCACCGAATACCTTCGCCGGGCCGCTGGCTGCGGGCTGCGCCGGGGAGCGGCGGAGGTGCTGGAAAAGCTCCGGGAGCGGGGGTATGTCCAGCTGATAGCCTCTGCCTCTGAGGCCGCGGCCCTGACAGAGCAGGTAAGGCGCTACGGCATTGAGGGGCTCTTTGAGGCGGTGCTGGGACTTGGCGATGTGTTTGCCGTCACCAAGGAGGGCCTTGCCAGGGAGTACCTGAGGGCAGGGGAAATAGCTCCAGAGGAGGTAGTTTTCATAGGGGACACAGCCCACGACTGGCAGGTGGCAAGGGCCATAGGCTGCGACTGCATTCTGATAGAGGGCGGGCATATGAGCCGCCAAAGGCTCAGGGAGACAGGCTGTAAAATTCTCCCGGCACTGGACGGGCTCTTGGAAGCGATATAAAAACACCGGGCGGGGATTTGCTCCCTGCCCGGTGTTTTTATAATTATTTATTATAGTTATTTGTCCTTATTATCCTGACCCTGGGCTGCGGCCTGCATGTCACCGGAGTTATCGGCCTTGGTGACCGTTCTGGTGGTGCCGCCGGAGACGTATACCCGCCCGCACTCGGGGCAGATATCTGTGTGCATGGTGACCGTCTGGCTCACCACCTTGCGGCCCTCCTTCTGGGCCTTGGCCTGCTCGTGGGCCACATGCTCCAGCTCATGGCCCCGCACGGCAGCCGGGGCGGCATCCGCGTCGATATGGGTGGGGGTCTGGAAGGAAACGCTGGAGTCATCGGAGCCGTCCTGGTACTTGCGCTCCTCACAGGTCTGGCAGCGGCCCTCCTCGGCGGCCTGCTGCGCGCCGTCTGCGCCAAGGAGCTCGTCAAGCTCTATGCCGTCGTGCCCGGGAAGCTCCGGGCCGGACTCTGCACCCTCGCCGCCGGGGTACTGCACGCGCATCCGGGCGGCCATCTCGGCGGGGTAAGCTCCGGGCAGCACTGTGCCGGGGACAGACTCCTCATAGCCCTGGGTGAATGGGCCGGGCCCCGAGTAGGCCTGCTCCGGGGCGAGCACCCTGCTGCGCCCGGCCTGCTCGGCATGGTACGCGCCGGAGAACAGGGAGGCGCCAAGGTTCACCCTGTTTGGGGCCTCGGAGTACACAGGCAGCGGGGAGCGCACCGGGGTCACCGGGGTCTCGGGGCTTGCCTGCCGCTGGGAGCGCTGGAGGCGGTAATTATATATGCTTGTAATATTCGTACTGGGGTTTAAGGATGAAACCGGGTTTAGCATTATGAAACACCTCTGTAAGCGTGATATACGATAATATTATAACCCATTTTAAGGAAAAGTACAATAGCCCAGGCAAAAATTTTTGATTTTCTATTGACGATCCCGCTTCACTATGATAAAATACAATAAACCGTTGAGAAAGTGTGAGTAGGCAGTCTTGGCACCCTACAGAGAGCGGCGCACCGGTGGAAGCGCTGCGGGCATGAGAGGCTGGATGAATGGGCTTTCGAGGGCGAGCCGAAAGTAGCGTATATGAGTAGGGGAGACGGAGAGGCGCTCCGTTATCAAGAGGCGGCGCATAGTGCGGCGGATATGCCCTTGTGCGCGTTTGAGAGGGCGCTTTATATGTTAAGGCGTCAAGCCGGGTGGCACCGCAGGAGTGAGCTTCAGCTATATTGAATGTTTTTACCCCTGTCCCAGCAGAAATTTTGCCGGGACGGGGTTTTTTGTGTCCCGGACACTATACCATCTATGGAAAGGATGACGTAAAATGAGCGAGAAGAAAGTCCCCTACAAGATCTACCTGGAAGAGAGCGAGATGCCCAGGGCATGGTATAACCTGAGGGCCCATATGAAGAATAAGCCCGCCCCCCTGCTAAACCCCGAGACCCTAAAGCCAATGACGGCGGAGGAGCTCTCGGTAGTGTTCTGCGATGAGCTTGTGAGGCAGGAGCTGGACAACGACACCGCCTATTTCGAGATACCTGGTGAGATAAGGGACTTCTACAAGATGTACCGCCCATCCCCCCTGGTGAGGGCCTACTGCCTGGAGGAGAAGCTGCAGACCCCCGCCAGGATATACTATAAGTTTGAGGGCAACAACACCTCCGGCTCCCACAAGCTGAACTCGGCTATCGCCCAGGCCTACTACGCCAAAAACCAGGGGCTCAAGGGCGTAACTACCGAGACCGGAGCGGGACAGTGGGGCACAGCGCTCTCCATGGCCTGCTCCTACCTCGGGCTGGACTGCAGGGTGTACATGGTGAAATGCTCCTATGAGCAGAAGCCCTTCAGGCGGGAGGTAATGAAGGTCTACGGCGCCGATGTGACGCCATCCCCCTCGGACACCACCAATGTGGGCCGTAAGATACTTGCGGAATACCCCGGCACCGGCGGTTCCCTGGGCTGCGCCATAAGCGAGGCTGTGGAGGTCGCCACATCCACAGAGGGATACAGGTACGTGCTTGGCTCAGTCCTGAACCAGGTGCTACTGCACCAGTCCATTATCGGCCTTGAGACCAAGACGGCGATGGATAAGTATGGGATAAAGCCGGACATCATAATAGGCTGTGCCGGCGGCGGCAGCAACCTGGGCGGCCTTATCGCCCCCTTTATGGGCGAGAAGCTCCGTGGGGAGGCCGACTACCGCTTCATTGCAGTTGAGCCCGCCAGCTGCCCCAGCTTCACCAGGGGCGAGTACCGCTACGACTACTGCGACACCGGCATGGTCTGCCCACTGTCGAAGATGTATACCCTGGGAAGCGGCTTCATCCCCAGCGCCGACCACGCGGGGGGCCTCAGGTTCCACGGCATGAGCAGCGTGCTGTCACAGCTCTACGATGACGGCCTTATGGAGGCTGTATCCGTGAAGCAGACCGACGTGTTCAGGGCCGCCGAGGAGTTCGCAAGGGTGGAGGGTATACTGCCCGCCCCGGAGAGCAGCCACGCCATTTTAGCCGCCGTGAACGAGGCCATCAGGTGCAGGGAGGCCGGCGAGGAGAAGACCATCCTGTTTGGGCTTACCGGCACAGGCTACTTTGATCTGGTGGCCTATGAGCGCTTCCATAAGGGGGAGATGGTGGACACCATACCCGCCGACGAGGACATCAGGAAAGCCCTTGACAAGCTGCCGAAAGTATAAAATCAGGGGAATTTTCCTAAGATTTTCTTACAATTTTATTAAATCCGAATATCTAGTGGACAAAAACCGGCGGGGATACCAAATGCCCGCCGGTTTTCACTGTTTTACGGCGGTTTTTGGGCCCCTGAAAGCCCCCTTATCCCTTGAAATAACTGGAATTCCGGCAGAAAAGATTGCAATTTTGTAACCTTTCTGTTATAATTGGCCTCACCGGGGGAGTGTCTTGCCCGGGCGACTTATTTTGGAGGTACAGCTTTACTATGCGAAGACAATGGATACGTCTGCTGACGGCCCTGCTTCTGGCAGTGCTGATAGCCGCGCTTCCCATATGCTCCGCGGCTGCGGAGGGGACGGACTTAAATGCCGGACAGCAGCAGGAAGAAGAGAACGGGCTACAGGACGGCGGAGAGCCCGTGGAGGACATGATAGAAGAGACAGAGGACATAGAAGACGCCGCGGAGCCCGAAGGCCGGGAGCCGGGCGCAGAGGACTCCGGGAGCACTGGCGTAGATACCGACGGCGGTGATACCGGCAGCAGGGATACAGCCACCGGGGACTCGGATTCGGCCCAGGATATGTTCTCAAAGGCCCTGGTAAAGCTTAAGACCGGGGGCCACGAGCCCTATATGTCCGGCACTACGGACGGGCGCTTTAAGCCCGACGCGCCTATCACCAGGCAGGAGGTGGCCCAGGTCATATATAACCTGCTGGAGGAGAAGCCGGCTGACGCTTCCGCCAGCTTCTCGGACGTCTCAACTACCGGCTGGGCCTATAAGGCCATAGCAGCAATGAGCACCCTTGGGGTAATGAACGGCGACGGCAAGAAGTTCCGCCCCAAGGACAACCTTACCAGGGCCGAGTTCATGGTGGTGCTGAGCAACTGCTTTGACCTCCCCAAGGGGGAGAGCACCTTCCCGGACGTGCCGGAGAGCCACTGGGCCTATGAGGCCATAGCCGCCGTGCAGGGTAAGGGCTGGATAGCAGGCTACAGCGACGGCAGGTTCGGCCCGGACGACGACATAAAGCGCTGCCAGGTGGTAACCGTGCTCAACAGCGCCCTGGAGCGCAGGGACGGCAGCTTCGCCGCGGACAGCGATAAGCAGGAGTTTTCAGACGTGCCCAAGTCCCACTGGGCCTTTAAGGAGATAGCCGAGGCTGCGGATCCTGTGGAGCAGCCGGACCCGCCGGAGCCGCCTGCCCCCCCGGGGCCAGACCAGCTTCCCAGCGGGGTCAAGGTGGGCTCGACCGTGCAGGTCACTTCCGACAATGGGCTGAATGTTCGTGAGGCCCCGGTAGACGGCAGGGTGATAACGGCCGTGCCTGACGGAGCCCTGTTGACGGTGACGGACATCAGCAAGGCCCCCTGGCTGGGGATAAAGACCTCAGGCGGAATTTCGGGCTTTGTGCTTGGAGACTACGTGAAGCTCTACACAGGGGGCGGCGGCACGGCTCAGAACGGGAACCTCTCCGCCAGCAGCCTGAATATGCGCCAGTATATGAGCGCCAGGCTGGACGCCACGGCGGACAAGCAGGTGAGCTCCATGAAGTGGAGCAGCTCAGACACGAATGTGGCAAGGGTCGGCTACACCATAGATTATAGCGGCAAGAAGCAGAGCGCCATAGTCTACGCCGGAAGCCCAGGCACGGCGGTGCTTACATACTTAGACGGTGCGGGCAATAGGAAGGCCACTTGTACAGTGACTGTCACGGCCCCGGAGCCGGTGCGTTTTGCATACCCATCGGAGAGCATCGTGCAGAAGGACACGGATTTCCAGCTTATTGCCATAACCGACGACAGCAGGGACCAGGTGCGCTTTGACATCTCCGGCGGCGCAAGCTACACCACCGACAGCTATGTTTCAGAGAGCAACAGATCCGAGCACGGCCTGCCGGACAACAGGACCAGGGTGTTTACCCAGACCCTGAAGCTGGCGCTTCCGGGAACATACACCGTGAGGGCATACGCCGGGACAGGGGGCCAGTTCTCCACTGAGAACGTGAGCTTTACCGTCCAGGTGAAGGATAGTGTGAGCTATACCGACGCCACCGACGAGCCGCGCAGGCTCAGCGCCCGGGGCATAGCGGTCATCAGGGACTTCGAGGGCATTGTCAACGAGGTGGAGGATGACGTGCTTGTTTCAGGCAATCCCACTGTGGGCTGCGGGTACGTTGTGGCAAACGCCAACGACACCTTCTACAATAACCTCACCGATAGGGAGGCCTACGCCCTGCTGATCGAAAAGGCCGATGAGGGCGTATATGCCCGGGCGGTCGAGAACTTCCGCAAAAAGCACAACATCAAGATGAGCCAGGCCCAGTTCGACGCCCTTACAAGCTGGGTATACAATATCGGCACAGGGAACCTGAGCCAGGGGGCCACTGACGCGGCTGACATGATACTGAACATGGTGGTGCCGCCCAGCGTCTCGGCCTCAAAGCCTGCCTCTGGCGTTGTCAACACCAGCTCAAGCACCAATCCGGCGGTGCTTTACGCCACTACCGACAGGTCGGGCAAGAAGGCGGGGGTCATACCTACCGGGGCCTCGATAAAGGTCACCGATGTGAAGGTGATACGATCAGCCACAAGGCAGGAGGTTTGGTATAAGACCAGCTACGGCGGCAAGACCGGCTGGGTCGGCTCAGGCTATGTTAAGCTCAGCGGCAGCCATAAGGTGGATCTGAACTACGCCGACTCCACCTCTCTTGCTACAGAGCTGCTGCTGTGGCACATGGCCGGGGGCATAACGCCGGGCCTTGTGTACCGCAGACTGGACGAATGCAAAATATTCTTCTTCGGCAACTATAACGAGGGCAAGCCATACGGCGTGGAGACGCCTAATTACAGGAAAAACACATACGGGTTCGTATACCCGGAGAGAATTCAGTATCTCGACAAGAGATAGATAATTATTGGGTAATCTAAACATATAATAATATAACTTTAAGTTTATATATTAAGGGGCCTTGGACTTTCAGGGCTCCTTTTTGTTATTTATATTATCACCTAAGGACGGGCCCTGGCATATGATAACGTAGGGCCGAAGCTTGGTTTGGCCCTACCTATATAATCTGAAACTGAGGTGATAATGATGGGCAAGCCTGTTATTCTGGTCAGCTCCGTCACCTACGCCATGAAAGGCCGCGACCTGCTCACAAGGCGGGGCGTCCGGGCCTATGTGGAGCGCATACCACCCAGCAGCACCACTGGCTGCGGCTACGGGATATATGTGCCCCACGGAGCGGACGAAGCGGAGCGTATACTGACCGAGAACGGCATAAAGATACTGGGGCGCCTGGAGCAGGAGGCGAGGCCATGAATGGCCACATGAATGTCTCCATGAATGGTCCCATGAGTAGCTCCATGAACGGCCCCATGCACGGCTATGGAAGCACGCAGGTCCGGGGCGGCATGATATATCTGGACAACTCAGCCACCACCTACCCCAAGCCACAGAGCGTGATCCGGGCCATAGGCGGGGCGGTAACAAGGTATGGGGCAAACCCAGGCAGGGGCGGCTTCCCCATGAGCATTGAGACAGGGGGTGCGGTGTACTCCTGCCGGAAGGACGTGGCGGCGCTGTTCGGGGCTCCGGGGCCGGAGTGCGTGGTGTTCGGGGCAAACTGCACCGGGGCGCTGAACCTGGTGATGAAGGGGACACTAAAGCCCGGGGACCACGTGGTGGTCTCCGACCTGGAGCATAATGCGGTCATGAGGCCTCTGGAGGCCCTTAAAGAGCGGGGGGTGGCCTACTCTGTGGCAGAGGTCGCTCCAGAGGACAATGACGCGACCTTAGACGCCTTCAGAAAGGCCATGACCCCGAAGACGAAGCTGCTTGTCTGCACCCAGGCCTCCAATGTCTTCGGGATCCGCGTGCCCGTGGAGCGCCTTGCGGCCCTATGCCATCAGTACGGCGCGAAAATCTGCGTGGACGCCGCCCAGTCCGCCGGGGTAGTGCCTATAAATATTGGCGAGAGCGGAATCGACTATCTCTGCTGCGCGGGGCATAAGGGGCTCTATGGGCCCATGGGCATTGGAATTCTTGTGCTCAGGGACCCTTTGGACCGGCTGGGGACCATTATTGAGGGCGGCACCGGCACCCAGTCAAGGAGCCTTATGCAGCCGGACGACCCGCCGGAGCGCTATGAGGCCGGGACCATAAACGTGCCCGGGATAATCGCCCTGCGCTCCGGCGTGGCATTTGTGGCAAAAAAAGGGCAGGAAAATATCTACCGGGAGGAGCTGGGCATGGCCTCATACCTCCATAGGGGCCTCTCAAGGCTCAGGGGGGTGAAGCTCTATACCAATGAGCCCAGGGCGCCCTGGTATGTGCCGGTGGTGTCCTTTAATGTGGAGGGAATGAAAAGCGAGGAGGTGGGGGAGTACCTGGGAAGGAAAAATATAGCCGTCCGCTGCGGGCTGCACTGCGCCCCCTGCGCCCATAGAAAGCTGGGCACAGAGGAGGTCGGCACGGTGCGGGCCTCCGTATCCGTATTTACAAAACGCTGGGAGCTGGACACACTCATAAGTGCCGTCTCAAGGCTGACACGCTGATCATAAGTGCCGGGGAACAGCTGAGCCGTTCTCCCGGCGCTTTCCTTTGTGAAAGAACTGTAAAACTTCAGGGGATTCTATCAAAAACCCCTTTTCTTTGACAGCGGGTTATGGTAAAATAATGAGAGCATACACCCCAGTGGGGAGAAAGCGGGGAAGTAAAAATATGGGAAGCTTTATCGAGACCGTCACCCAGGCCGGGGACACTGTGCTGGACCTGGCCCGCCGGTTCTCCTTTAAGGATGCCATAGACGTGGCCATAGTGACCGTTCTGCTGTACGGGCTTATAAAGCTTGTGCGCGACACCAGGGCCGGGCAGCTGGTCAAGGGCATAATACTGCTGGTGGCCCTGTACCTTGTGTCCTTCTACGGCGACCTGATGATGCTCAACGGCATACTAAGGGCGTTTCTGCAGTCCACCGTTATAATGGTCGTCATACTCTTCCAGCCTGAGATACGCAAGGCCCTGGAGCAGGTGGGCCATAGCAAGGCCGTCCAGTCTATTACAAGCAATCTTGGCTCCAGGAGCCGGGACGCTGAAACCGCCGGTACAAAAGAGGCCATTGACGGGGTGGTAGAGGCGGCTGCCATTCTCCAGCAGCTGCGCATGGGGGCGCTGATAGTTTTCGAGCGTCAGACGAAGCTGGGGGAGATAATCTCCACAGGAACTCTTGTGGACGCCGGCCCCTCAGGGCAGCTGATAGCCAACATATTCTTCAATAAGGCCCCGCTGCACGACGGGGGCATGATAATCAGGGACGGGCGTGTCTGCGCGGCAGGGTGCATACTGCCCCTTACGGCAAGCGACAGCGTTTCGGCGGAGCTTGGCACAAGGCATAGGGCGGCTATCGGAATGAGCGAGAACTCCGACGCCGTTGTAGTGGTGGTCTCAGAGGAGACCGGGCAGATCTCCATCGCCATCGGCGGCAGGCTCCAGAGGAACTATAACCGGGTGACCCTGTCCGAGACCCTCTGCGCAGAGCTTATCGGCGAGGAGGCCGGCAGAGAGGGCGGCGGGATCTTAGGAAAGCTCGGGCTGGTAAAGGGAAAAAAGAGCGGGAGGTGAAGGCCATATGAACATGAGAAGGAATAACGAGGAGCAGCCTGCGGGCAGGCAGAAGCGCAAGTTCCGGCTCTCAGGGCTGATATATCACAACAGCTTTGTGCTGGCCTGCTCGTTTTTGGCGGCGCTTATAGGCTGGTTTGTCACCGCCGCCGGAAGCAGCGACCTGAACAGGACGGTGTATAACGTGCCCATCCAGTTTACCATGTCCGCAGAGGCAGAGGCGGACGGCCTGAGGGTCTGGGGCTCCAGCTACCAGACCGTGGACATAGAGGTCTCCGGCAGCACCATGATAACTTCCAAGCTCACCGCCGAGGATTTCGAGGTGACCGCGGCGCTGAACCCCACTTCTACAAAGCTCACCGGAAACACCACCCAGAAGGCCGCGGCCCAGGTGCATGTGGCAAAGAAGTCAACCTATTCCGACTATGAGGTGGTGTCTATAAGCCCGGAGGAGATAACCCTTGAGTACGACCGGTATAAGGAGGTCTCCCTAACTGTTGAGAACGAGATAAGCTTCACTGTGGGCACCGGCTTCTATCCGGGCACACCGGTGCTATCTGCAGAGAAGGTGACTATAAGCGGCCCGGAGTCATCGGTAAACAAGATAAGCCGTGCGGCAGTGGTCTACAGCGTGGACGGGCCCATTAGGGAGAATAAGGAGCTTAGCTGCCCCATACGGCTGTACGGCCAGGATGGGCAGGAGATAGGCGACACTGCGGGGATGTACCTGAGCATGGACGTTGACACCGAGCAGGTGACAGTGCCGGTGTACCCGAAGAAGACCGTGCCGGTGGTCGTGACTATGGCCCACAGGCCCGCACAGTTCTCCGACAGCCGCATAACCGTCGAGCCGGCGTCCATAGATCTGGCGGGATCGGCTGAGGCCCTTGGGGCGGTTGCGGAGATACGCATGGACAATGTGATAGACTTTGCGGAGCTGGATCCCGACAAGACCTCCCAGAGCTTCCAGTTTGAGATCCCCATTCCGCAGAACACCAGGAATATCACCAATAACAGCAGCAATACCGCCATCAGCCAGGTGACGGTCACCATAAATCTTAACGGCTACAAGCAGCAGACGGTCACCGTGCCCGAGAGCAATATCCAGGTGATAAACGGCCCCGGGGGAGACCTTGCCGCCCTGCCGATCGCAAAGACCCTTGATGTCACTTTGGCGGGCCCGGAGGCCCAGGTGCAGAGGCTCACAGGCGATTCGGTGATGGTGCAGGTGGACATGAGCAATGTGACCGCCGTGTCGGGGAATGTGGATGTGCCCGTCACAGTCACTATACCCGGCTCCTCGGGAGAGGCCTGCTGGGTGCTGGGCAGCTATACTATGGCGGTGACTATAGGCAGCGCCGATGAGGTCATGACCCAGGCCGAGCCACAGCTAAAGAACTTCGCACAGGTGGCTGCCGCGCCGCCCTCGGACTAAGGGGGGCCCTATGGATGTACAGGCAGGCGACCGCCTGCAGATGAAGAAGAGCCACCCCTGCGGCAGCAGGGAGTTCCTGGTGCTGCGGGCAGGGATGGACTTTAAGCTGAGGTGTACCGGCTGCGGGCGTGAGGTCATGGTCCCGAGACGGAAGATAGAGAAGAATATCAGGAAGATAATCAGGGAGTAAGCGATGTTTGAGAATTTACAGGTTTTTGAAAACCGTTATGAGGAGCTGTCGGAAAAGCTCTATGACCCCCAAAGCGCCGCCGACCCCGCCGTCTTTGCGGCCCTTATGAAGGAGAGCCGGGAGCTGGAGCCCCTGGTGGCGGCATATAGGGAGTATAAGCGGTGCATGGAGGCTGTAAAAGGCGCCCGGGAGCTGCTGGAGTCCTCGGATAAGGAGCTCAGGGAGCTGGCCCAGCAGGAGCTTAGGGAGAATACAGTCCGGGCTGAGGAGCTTTCGGAGGAGATAAATATCCTGCTTCTCCCGAAGGACCCCAATGACGGTAAGAACGTGATAATGGAGATACGCGGGGGCACCGGCGGCGAGGAGGCGGCCCTGTTCGCCTATGACCTCTACCGTATGTATACCGCGTATGCCGAGGGCCGGGGCTGGCGCACTGAGATAGTCTCCCTTAACGAGACCGAGCTGGGGGGCTTCAAGGAGGTCAGCTTCCTGATAGACGGCGAGGGGGCATACAGCAGGCTGAAGTACGAGAGCGGGGCCCATAGAGTCCAGAGGGTCCCCGAGACCGAGACCCAGGGGCGCATACACACCTCGGCGGCCACGGTAGCCGTGCTGCCAGAGGCCGAGGAGGTAGAGATAGACATAGACCCGAAGGACCTGCAGATAGATACCTTCCGCTCCAGCGGCGCGGGGGGCCAGCATATAAACAAGACCTCTTCAGCCATACGCATCACCCACCTGCCCACGGGCATGGTGGTGGAGTGCCAGGATGAGAGGAGCCAGTACAAGAATAAGGATAAGGCCATGAAGGTGCTGAGGGCCAGGCTCCTGAGTAAAGAGCAGGAGAAGCAGAGCTCCCAGGTGGCACAGGAGCGCCGCCTGCAGGTGGGCAGCGGGGACCGCTCCGAACGTATCCGCACCTATAACTTCCCCCAGTCCCGTGTGACGGACCATAGGATCGGCCTCACTCTGTACAAGCTGGAGGAGGTCCTGGCGGGAAGCCTTGACGAGCTGATAGACGCTCTCATAGCCGCTGACAGGGCTGAAAAGCTCTCGGAGAGCATGTCATGATAACAGAGATACTGGATAGCTCACCCAAGGGGATAGCCAGGGCGGGCGAGCTGCTGCGGGCGGGGGGGCTTGTGGCTATACCCACGGAGACCGTTTACGGCCTCGCCGCCAACGCCCTGGACGCCGCTGCCGTCAGAAAGATATTCCAGGCTAAGGGCCGCCCGGGAGATAACCCGCTGATAGTGCATATTACAGAGACAGGCCAGTGGGCCCCGCTGGTGAGCTCGCTGCCTGCAAAAGCCATAGAGCTTGCGGAAAGATTTTGGCCCGGGCCCCTGACAATAATACTGCCGAAGTCGGAGCAGGTGCCCTATGAGACCAGCGGCGGGCTAGATACCGTAGCCGTGCGCTGCCCATCACACCCGGCGGCGCGGGCGGTGATAGAGGCGGCGGGGGTGCCGCTGGCCGCGCCGTCTGCCAACCTGTCCGGGCGCCCCAGCCCGACCACCTTTGCCCATACACGCGCGTACCTTGAGGGCCGGGTGGACGCGTTATTGGACGGTGGCAGCTGCCGGGTAGGGGTCGAATCCACGGTGGTCTCCCTATGCGGGGACGCACCCAGGCTTTTAAGGCCCGGAGGGGTCACAGCGGCAGAGCTCAGGGAAGTGCTGGGGAGCCTTGAGGTGGACCCGGCTGTAACAGGCGGGCTTCGCCCCGGAGAGCGGGCGGAATCCCCAGGCATGAAGTATAAGCATTACGCGCCCAGGGCCAGGATTGAGATAGTAGACGGCTCCCCTGAGGAGTTTATAGAGTATGTAAACAGCCTGGGGGATACGCCGGGGACCTGCGCCCTGTGCTTTGACGAGACCGAGAAATATGTGAAAATTTCTGCCGTTACCTATGGCTCCCGCTATGACAGGGCGGCCCAGGCAAGGGAGCTCTTTGAGGCCCTACACCGTCTGGACGGGCTGGGGGCGCATAGGGCTTTGGCCCAGATGCCGAGCAGGGCAGGGGTAGGGCTGGCGGTGTATAACCGGCTCATGCGGGCGGCGGCCTTCCGGGTAATGACCATGCCGGGCCCTATGGTCGTGGGGCTTACGGGCCCCAGCGGCGCGGGAAAGTCAACTGTTGCCGGGGGCCTTGTGGAGCGGGGATTCCAGCTCATAGACTGCGACAGGCTCACCCGCCGGGAGGATGTGTACGACAGTGAGTGCATAGCGGCCTTGGCCCGGGCCTTCGGGCAGGACGTCGCACCGGGGGGGAGGCTTGACCGCCGGAAGTTGGCGGGGCGTGCTTTCAGGGACGCCGGAAGCGTGAAGCTCCTGGGGGAGCTCACATTCCCCGCGATAACCCGGGCGGTCCGGCGGGAGCTCTGTGGGATGGAAGGTCCGGTGCTTCTTGACGCGCCGACACTTTTTGAGTCGGGCCTTGACAGTATCTGCCGGAGGATTCTGGCTGTCACCGCCCCGGAAGAAGTGCGCATAAGGCGGGTCATGGCCCGGGACGGACTGGACGAGGCAGAGGCCCTGGCAAGGTTTAGCGCTCAGCATCCGGAGGAATACTATATACAGCGGGCAGACCTGGCTGTAGACAATAGGGGGGGCGCTGTTATGGATACGGAGCTTGATAGGATATGTGCTGAGCTGAAGGGGGACTGCCGATGAAAAAACGTACCCGGGTGCTGGCGGCGGTACTGGCTGTGCTGGTGCTGCTGGCGGCGGCCCTGATACTGAACGGCCCGAAAATAAGCGGCTGGGTGCTGCGGCAGATGTACCCCCGGCGTTTTTCCGGCACAGTGAGCCGGGAGGCGGAGGAGTTTGCCCTGCCGGAGGGGCTTATCTACGCCGTAATAAGGTCCGAGAGCGGCTTCGACCCGAAGGCCAGCTCCCACGCCGGGGCGAAGGGCCTGATGCAACTTACCGACGAGACCTTCCGCTGGATGGCAGAAGAGCACCCGCCGGAAAACGGCGGCGGGGACAGCTATAATGTTGAGGACAACGTGCACTGCGGCTGTGCCCTTCTCCGGCGGCTTCTGGACCACTACAGCTATCCCGAGGTGGCCCTGGCCGCCTATAATGCAGGCATGGGCAATGTAGACCACTGGCTATTGGACCCCGAGCACTCAGGGGACGGGGAGACCCTCAGGAGCATCCCCTTCCCCGAGACCTCGGCCTATGTGAAAAAGGTCATGAAAAGCTGGAAGGTCTATGAGAAGCTGTACCCGGATAAAAGGGGCTGAGTCTTAGTCAAGGGGCTCAGCCAGTTGAAGGATGTCCTGGGCGACCGGCTCCTGGAGCTTTGGGGCCAGCTGCCTCATCAGCCGCATGAGCCCGATAATAAGGCTGGCAGAGCCCAGGGACTGCTCGCAGGAATCCCCGGCGCTCATGGACTGCCGCCAAAAGCCCATAAGCCCCCAGACCGAGAGCAGCGTAGCGGAGAGCTGAAGCTGCCTTATATTATCATCCCCAAGGTTCCCATCCCCCAGCAGGCGGCAGCGCTCCAGCTCCAGTGAGTGCAGCTGCATACCCACCCCCAGAAGTATCGCCCCCAGCAGGCGCTCCGACTCCTCCAAAAGCCCCAGCGCCTCCATGTCGGTATGTGGCAAATCTTGTCCCCCCTTCCCAAAACAGGCGTTTTCCCCAGGATATGCCCGCCCGGAGAAAATTGTGCCGGGAAACGAAGATTTGGCTTGACGGAAGGAAAAAAAGGGTGTATAATAAAGTATACCCGCGTTAGCGGGCGAATGCTGGATTAGCTCATTCGGTAGAGCACATCACTCGTAATGATGAGGTGGTCGGTTCGATCCCGACATCCAGCTCCAGAGCAGAAACTCCCCCGAAAGCTTGGGCCTTCGGGGGAGTTTCCTTATCCCTGCCTTCCCCTGCCTTCACTCCGGGCCCTCCTGAGCGCCCGCCTCTCTGCGGCGATCTGCGCCCAGCAGTCCCCGCAGTACACCAGCGTCTCCCGGGCTGGCTGGAAGCCCACCCGGGCCTCCTTGCCGCAGGCGGCGCAGATACCGGAGAAGACCTGGCCTGTTTTGCGCAGGCGGGAGGCCCGGCGGCAGTCCTTGCAGCGGCGGGGGCTGCCGTAGCCCTTGCGGGCGTAGAAATCTTGCTCCTCGGGGGTGAACAGGAAGTTTCTGCCGCATTCACGGCATTTCAGAAATTTTTCGTTCTTCATTTTGAACCTCCTGCCTTTGCACTGCGGCGAAGCTTTGTGCGGATTCTATATAGAGTGTTGTCAAAAACCTTCACGCTTATTCCAGCCTGCGCCTGGGCCTCGGAACGCTTGCAGCCGCTGAGATAGAGCCTCAGCACACGGCGCTCCAGGGGGGAGAGGTCAAGGCCTTCCCACATATTGTCGAACTGCTCGCGCATCTCCACAAGGTCCTGGGGGCTAAGGGAGCGTTCGGGCAGGTCGCCCGCCTCAGTGAGGGGCAGGGCCTGATTAAGCGCGCGGTTGCCGGCGGTGTTGCTGCTGCGCACGGCGGTCACCATCTGGTTGTACACGCAGGCTCCGGCATAGGTGCCAAAGCTGCTTGTGCCAATATACCCCAGGGCGGCGGCATACAGCCCCAAGAAGCCCTCCTGCAGAAGGTCGTCGGGCTCGGGGACAGAGGGCCCGCTGAAAAGGGCGGCTTTATTCCGCAGCAGGCCGATATAGCGGGAGGAGAGCTCCACAAAGGCCTGGGGGTCTCCGCCGCGCACAAGCTCCGTCAGCCTGCTGTCGCTGAGGGAGCCGTAATCCTGGCTCATAGTATCACCTCACATAGTAGGGCCTAAAAAACATGGCTGTTGGGGTGGCGGCGGACGTCTGTGGGCAGAAGGGAGTAGAGGGAGAGGTCTACAATACCCTTGTCGGGCCAGAAAAATC
Organism: uncultured Clostridia bacterium; assembly: GCA_947572385.1. Classification (GTDB taxonomy): domain Bacteria; phylum Bacillota; class Clostridia; order Oscillospirales; family Acutalibacteraceae; genus Acutalibacter. The sequence continues at coordinate 2,911 of CANPBX010000021.1, read as the reverse complement.
CCTCCCGGATGGTGCCCTCCTTTTTAAACCCGCAGCGCTCCAGGACCAGCACGCCCCTATAGTTGGCGGGCTGAACATAGGCCTGTATCCGGTGGACGCCCACATTGTCCATCAGGTACTCCACCGCCGCCCGGAGGGCACCGGTGGCATAGCTCTGGCCGGTATACTTCCGGGACAGGGTAAAGCGCACGGTGACGCTCTCTATCTGGGGGTCGACATTGTATATCTCAAATATCCCGCCCAGCGGATTGCCCCCGCCGCAGGGGTATATGCCCAGGACTATGGCTACCCGGTCCCGGAACATGGCCTCATACCGGGCCATGCGCCCCTCGCAGAGCACGGGGGAGGGCAGTGGGGCAGTAGGGGCATACCGGAAATTCTCCTCGTCGCCGAGCACCTCCCACAGGGCCTCGGCGTCCATGTCGGTCATGCGGGAGAGGGTAACGTTCTGCCCGGTGATAAAGGGGAAGCTGGAAAAAAGCAGGGAGGTGTTCATAGGTCTAAAAGCTCCAAAAGCCCGGAGGGCCTGTCCACAGAGGGGAAGCCCTCGACGCTTCCAAAGCCGTAGGCGGCGAAGATAAAGGGCACGCCCGCCGCCTCAGCCGCCGCCTGGTCCATGGAGGTGTCACCCACATAGACCGGGGCCTTAAAGCTGTTGCGCTCAGAGACGAGCCTGATATTATCACCCTTCTGCAGCCCGGTGCGGCCTATGCACTCCCAGTCCGCAAAGTATTTATCAAGGCCGTGGGCCTCAAAAAATGTAGGGATATAGCCTGGCCCGCAGTTACTGACTATAGCCAGGGGGGATTTCTCCGAGAGGGCGCGGAGGGTCTCCTCAAGGCCCTCGTAGAGAATGCCGCCGTGCTGCCGGAGATAGTCATTCTCGATCATACAGAGCCTGTCGAACAGCTCGGCTCCCCGCTCGTCTGAAAGGTGTGGGAAGAGCTTGTGCATAAGCTGCACAGAGGTCATGCCCATTATCCCGGCGATATCGGCCTGGGTGAGCTCGCGCCTTGCGTCGGGCTCGTCTATAAGGGCCTGCTGCCAGACCTTTGCAAGGGCGGCGGTGGTGTCCCATAGCGTGCCGTCTAAATCAAACAGGACGCTGTCGCATTTTATCATAACAGATTCTCCTTTTCCAGGTATGCCCTTGTGTATGGGCATACCTCAATACATTTTCCGCACAGGGTTATCTTTTCCCCGATACGTTCCATGGCAAGGGCCCGGGCGGTTCTCCGGCAGGCCTTTGCGTCCACAAGCTTCTCCCGGGGCGTGCCCACGTCCCAGAGAGCGCCTTGTATGGCCCTGCCGGGGCAGGCCCTTGTACAGGCGGTGCAGCTGCCGCAGCCGGAGGTATTTATGGGCTCGGCTATACAGTCGAACCGGGCGTCCGTGAGCACCGAGCTCAGGCGCGCCGCCGGGCCGTACTCCCTTGTTACCAGCAGCGCCGACTTGCCTATCCAGCCGAGGCCCGCCCGGGTAGCGCAGGTCTTGTGTGGCATGGGAGTGCGGAAGTCCGAAGACTCCGCCACATCAGTGGTGGTCTGGGCCAGGGCCCGGAAGCCCTGCCGGGCGAGGTACTGCGCTGTGAGTTCAGCCTGCTGTTAAGGGCGTGGTACTGTTCAAAGTAGTCCCTGGTGGGGCCAAGCCCTATTCCGGATACAACATCTGCCGGGATTTTAACTGCCAGGGCCACGCAGGAGGTATAGCCCGCATATTGGAGCGCGGAGATATCACCGAAGCCCACAAGGAAGGCCCCATCATTATGTAGCAGCTCTCTAAGCTCTGATGTCACTATCATGTGTGCCCCTCCCTAATAAAGTCGAATGGCACCTGCTGGTATACATAGTAATTCAGCCAGTTCGACACCAGCAGGTGGGCATTGCTGCGCCAGGTGAAGGCAGGGGTCTTTGTGGGGTCGTCCCCGGGAAAATAGTTGTAGGGGACATTGGGCTCAAGGCCGCGGTTCACATCCCTGAAGTATTCCTTAGCCAGGGTATCCCTGTCATACTCGGCGTGGCCTGTGATGAAAATACGCCGCCCGCCCTTCTCGGCAACTATATGAAGTCCGGCTATATCGGACTCCGACAGGGGCAGCAGCTCCTTATGGGCCTGGACGTCGGAGAGGTACACGGTCGTATAGCGGGAGTGCGGGGCAAAATAGTTGTCGTCAAAGCCGCGCATAAGGGGATGGTATGGGTTCAAGACCCTATGGTTATATATGCCGCTGAGCTTCTCCTCAAGGGGGTGCTTGTCAATGCCGTAGTGGTGGTAGAGCCCCGCCTGGGCGCCCCAGCATATATAGAGGGTGGAGTAGACATTGGTTTTAGTCCAGTCCATTATCCGGCACATCTCGGGCCAGTAGTCCACCTCCTCAAAGGGCAGCTTCTCAACGGGCGCGCCGGTGATTATCAGCCCGTCGAAGCGCTGGGACCTTACCTGCTCGAAAGTCTTATAATACTTATGCAGATAAGATGAGCTGGTGTTCTTGCTTATATGGCTGGCGGGATGCAGCAGCTCCACGTCGACCTGAAGGGGGGTGTTGCCGAGCAGCCGCAGGAGCTGGGTCTCGGTCTCGGTCTTTGTGGGCATCAGGTTTAGGATAGCTATCTTCAGGGGCCGGATGTCCTGGCCCGCCGCCCGGTCGTAGGCCATAACAAAGATGTTCTCGGCCTCAAGGACTTCGATAGCGGGCAGGTCGGCCTGTATGCGTATGGGCATGGGGTTGACCTCGCAGTAAAAGATTTGCCGGAATCCCGCGAAAAACCCTTGACAAATGGGGATCCGGCAGATATAATACATTATAGCACACAAGCCGCCGGATGTACAGCATCCAAGCTTCAAAAAAGTTTTTTCAAAAAATTTGAAAAAAGGTGTTGACAAAAGGGGCTGAGTGTGGTAAGATAGTCAA
>CANPBX010000020.1 GCA_947572385.1 uncultured Clostridia bacterium | reverse complement strand
CGACGCCATTTCTACAAAGATCCCCGGGGAATACCGCCCGGAAGGAGCCGGGGATTTCCGCGTAAAATACGTCGCCACCCACTACAGCTATGGCGGCGAGTACGGCAGCACCGAGCTGGGTGTGGCAAGCTCTGAATTTACCGTTGCCTTCAACGATGAAAAGGTCAGCATTTCTGAGACCGTAATGCAAAATGATATAAAGTTCAGGTACTACAGTTCCTCCCTAGCGACTACCGAGATTTGCATGGACGTGCCGCGTGAGCTTGCTGGATATGATCCCGGCATATTTTCCGACATCGGACTGCTAACGGAAGACGGGCGGTGTATTACGCTGAACACCGGCATAACAACCTACAGCGATGAAGACCCGGACCATTACTGGCGGCTGACTTATTCAGGGGAGGCTGTGCCGGAAGGCGTAACCCAGCTAATCGCTCAAATAATCACGTATGACGAGACAAATCAAAGCGTTACAGTGACCGCAGAATTTTGTATAGACCTTGTGGAAAAGAGTGTTTCCCCAGTGGTATAAAGGCAGGAGAAATTCTCAAGGACAGCTTTACAGTATAATTACGGAGACAACAAAGCGCCGCGGGCTTTTATGCCCGCGGCGCTTTATCCGCTATTTGCCGAACAGGGCGGCCACCCTCTGCCAAAAGCTTTCAGGCTCCTGACCGTCATCCTGGGCTGTGTCCTTATGGGCCGGTATTTCCTCTTGGACCTGGCCCGCTGTCTTCATCACAAACTTAGTTGACACCTCGGCTCCCTCCGGCGCACCGGCAAAGCTGCCGTAGTCCTCCAGGCGCCCGCGCATAGCTTTTGCCACCGCCCGGAGGGTGGGCAGCTTCTCAGCGTCTACCGCACCGGTCAACTGGCTGATCCCCTCGGAGTCAAACCGGCCCAGCCCTTCCCGCAGGGCCGACGCTCCGCCGCTTAGCTCCACCGTGCCGTCGTGCAGGGAGGCCGCGCCCTCTGTCAGTGCCTGTATGCCGTCGAGGAGCTGTGCTGTGCCCGCCGCCAGGTCGTCGGTGCCCTGGGCAAGCTGTGCTGCGCCGTCAGCCAGCGCCGCATTGCCCTGGGAGAGGGAGCCCGCCCCAGCTGAGAGTTGGTTTGACCCGGCTATAAGCTGGTCCATACCGCCGGTCAGTGCGGGGAGCTGGTCTCCTAGCTGGCCCAGGCCGCTCTGCAGCCGTGCCGCGCCGGAGGCGGCGTCCGCTACGCCCTGGGTATAGGCGGCTATACCGGCTGCAAGCCCTTCACTACCGTTTGCTCCGTCATGCAGGGACTCTATACCTGCGCTCACCTGCTCCAGTCCGCCCAATACCTGACTGTAGGAGCCGTCCAATTCTGCCATTCCACCGGCCATGCCCGTTGCCGCGCTGTACGCGCCTGTATACGCCGCTAAAAGCTGCTGATACACAGGGTCGGCGGCGTGGGCCTCATCCGGGGCAAATAAAGCGGGGTCGGGTAGGCTTGCTGTTAATTCCGCGCCACTGGACGCCGCAACAGCCAGGGAGCCTCCAAACGCCCGGGCCCCGAGCATTACCGGGCCGGCCCCCTCATGGAGCTTACCCACCGCCGTGGTAATTTGCCCTATGCCGTCTGCCAGAGCCTGCCCCTTGCCTTGCAGAGTGTTGAGCCCGACTGCAAGATTGTCGGCCCCATCCTTTAACTGGATGTACCCGTCGTAAAGGGCGCCGGTGCCGCTCTGGAGATTGTATAGGCCTGCCGCCAGACTGTCTGCCCCGGTTTGCAGGGCAGCGGCCCCGTCCCGCGCTTCGGCGGCGCCGCTGCTCAGCTTGCGCGCCCCGGTCTGAAGCTGTGCGGTGCCGTCCATCAGGCGCTGTGCCCCATCGGACAGGGTATGCACGCCAGTCAAAAGTGCCGCCGCGCCGCTCTCCAGTGCCGCTGCACCGGCTGCCAGGCTGCCGGCTCCGTCCAGGAGCTCATCCATGCCCTCACGCAGGCTGTCCATGCCGCCGTCCAGTTCGTCAAGCCCGGAAAAACCCTCCTCCCTGAGAGCTTCGGTGTCCGTGGCGCAGGCGATAAGGATATCCGGCAGAGTGAAATCTGTTACAGAGCCCTCTATGCTCACCTCGTCCAGCAGGCGGTCTTCGAGCTCCTCGAGCTTCTCTGACCCGATCCCTTCCAGGCATTCACGCACTCCCGGCAGGCAGACGAAGCCCACGGCCTGGGTACTGCCCGCGCCGGTGATTTTACCGTGCTCAGCAGAAACGCCGGTCCACCCCTCGCCCAGTACCGCCGCCACCATTGTGACAAAGGGTGTGCATACCGGCTGGGGTTTGCCGTCAATCTGCACGGTGCCGGTTTCGTTGTTTACAAGCTTCACCGTAAGCTTTACACGCCCGCTCTTTCCAGCCAGGGCTTCAGGGGCAATTTCCGCTCCGTCCAGCTCATAGGTGATTTCAGCGCGTACAGGGGCTTTCCGTGCAGTTTCACCTTTATAATATACATCGGTACCGTCCGTGTCCCAGCGGAGCTTCTCACCCTCCTGGGTAAAGGCGGTCGTGTCATGGGTATTTTCAATCCCTGTCAGGGTAGAGCGGTCGGTGACCCCGGAGAGGCCGCTTTCATTGTGCAGATGAATGCTCACCGTCTGGCTACGCACCGAGCCGTCCGGCTCCAGCACCACGTACACAGTCTCGCTTTTTTCCGCGACATCCTCAGCGGCAAGGGCGGGCAGGGCACAGCCCGCGACCATCAAGGCCGAAAGTCCCATACTTAAAGCACGTTTCCAAATTTTCATGCAAGTTCCTTCCTTTCTATAGTTGGCTGCTTTTCCGCTTTCTGGGGCCTGCCCATCCAGTGCAGGGTCGTATGGCGGATGAGCGGGTCTAAAAGCTGAAGCAGGCAGGGCAGTATTACGATTATAACAAACATGCTGATAAGAGCTCCCCGGGAAATCAGCAGGCAGATACTTTTCAGCAGCTCCATGCGGCTGATGGCTGACACGCCGATGGTGGCGGCAAAGAAGGTCAGGCCGCTTGAGAGAATGCTCTGGCTGCAATACCGGCAGGCGACCTGGGCCGCTTCCCTTGGCCCAAGCCCCCTCTGGCGTTCCTCCCGGAAGCGTGTAGCCATTAAGATGGCGTAGTCCACTGTGGCCCCCAGCTGTACTGTGCCAATTACGATACTTGCGATAAAGGGCAGCTTCGTGCCGGTAAAGTAGGGGATACCCATATTGATGAATATGGCGCTTTCAATAGAGGCCACCAGCAGCACGGGTATGGACAGGCTGCGGAAGCTCAGCAGGATGATTAGGAACACCGCCGCAATGGAGGCCGCGCTCACATTGGCAAAGTCAATGTCGGCAATTTCGATCAGGTCATTGGTCATAGCGCCCTCGCCGGTAATGACCCCGGAAGGGTCGGCGGTCTTTATCAGTGTGTCCATCTCCTTTAGCTGGGCGGTCAGCTCACCGGTGCCGCTCTTATAGGCTGAGTTTGCCAAAATCAGCTTTTTTCCGCCGGACTGGGCAAGCTGGGCTATATCCTCAGGCAGCATTCCAAGATTAAATCCCGAGGGGAGCAGTCCGCTGACAGAGACTGCCTGGGTAATACCCTCCACATTCTCAAGGTCCCTGCACAGGGCTTCCATATCCTCGCCGCCCAAGGCTTCATCAACCAGGATAAAGTGGGAGGTGGTCATACCGAAATCATCCTTCAGCTTGTTCGTGCCCACGATGCCTGTCAAGTCCTGGGGCAGGCTGTCAAAGAGGGTATAGTATACGCCGGTTTTGCTCTGTGCCAGAGTAAACGGCACCATAACTACCAGGAAGGCCGCCAGGATCGGCCCTGGGTGCCGGGTGACAAATTGGCTGGTCCTCCTGAGCTGGGGTATAACGGTCCGGTGGCGGTGCTTTTCGACCGCCCTGTCGAAGGTCAGGATCAGAGAGGGCAGGATGGTTATAGTGCAGATAACGCCAAGCGCCACGCCCTTTGCCATAACGATGCCGATGTCCCGGCCCAGTGTCAGGCGCATGGTGCATAGGGCCAGAAAGCCCGCGATGGTCGTAAGGCTGGAGGCCGTCACCGAAGAGAAGGTATTCACGATAGCCTTTGCCATTGCCTGCTCCTTGTCAGAGCTGCGCTGCGTTTCTTCCTCATACCGGTGCAAAAGGAAGATGGAGAAGTCCATAGTTACCCCCAGCTGCAGGACTGTGGACAGCGCCTGGGTGATATAGCTGATCTGCCCCAGAAAATAGTTGGTGCCAAAATTATACAGGATCGGGAACAGCAGGCCCAGCATGAACAGCACGGGCACCAGTGTGCTCTCCATTGCCAAGAACAGTATCAGAAGGCTGGCGCCCACCGCGCAGAGGATGTAAAGGGGCATTTCCTTATCCACCAGGGCTTTGGTGTCCTGAAGGATAACGCTCATGCCTCCAAAGAAGCTGTGCTCCTTCAATAGCCCCTTCAGATCGGATACGGCATCCATCGTGCTTTTGCTGGCTGAAGGCTCGGAAAACCGCACCAGCATCAAGGTGGCGTTTTCGCCGTACATGGCCTGCCGTATGCCTTCGGGGAGCATTTCCCGGGGAATGGCGGGGTCGATCATATCGCTGAGCCAGAACACCTGCTCCACGCCCTCCACCTGTTCCATCTCGGCCTTCATCTCGAGCATCTCTCCCAGGGGCATGCCCTCTACAGTCACCATGCCGGTGGACGCCAGATTAAAGTCGTTTTCAAGGGCGGCCTCCCCAAGCATGGAGTCCAGCTCCGGGGGCAGGTAGGTGAGTATGTCGTAGTTGATTCGGGTGGCCGCCGCGCCCAGTAGCGCCGGTATCAGAAGCAGTATTGCTGCTGCCAGCACCAGCCTCCTCCGGCGGACGATACACTGTGCAATTCTTTCCAAAAAACACCAGTCCTTTCTCGTATACACTGCGTTGCTGCCATTTCCTATACTGCCGTGCTGTATTCATCGGTATCTGCCACGGCCTGCCGCTCCTGCTTCTCCCGGCAGGAGCACTGCCACAGCCTATCCGCTGCCGGAGCCCAGTTGCGCGCATACTCACTGCACTTTTCGCAAAGGTGCTCCGCGCTCTCAGGGGACTCCAGGTCTGTGGAGTGCGCCCCGGCCTTTTCCACCATCTCCTGCAGCTTATGGGGATTCTCCAGCATGGGGCAGGGCATAAGATGGTTGCCGTTAAATGGCTGGCCGTCATGGTAGGCCATAAAGATAGGGGAGCGGAGCACATCCAAAAGGCTCATGTCCCTGATATTGGCGTTGGAATAGTGTATGAACACGCAGGGGTCGCAGTCGCCGTTTGCGTTTATATGGAAGTACCGCCGCCCGCCGGCGATACAGCCCTGGACGAACTCCCCGTCGTTCTGGAAGTCCATGGCAAAGATAGGCTTTTCCCGCCGGGCCGCGCGTATCCTGTGGTACATGAATTCCCGCTGCTCAGGCGTGGGAAGCAGCTCGGGCGCGGCGGCATTGCCAACTGGCATATAGTGGAAATACCATACAAATGACGCGCCCCACTCTACCATCTGGTCGAAATATTCGTCGCTGCTGATAGACTCAAAATTCTGGCTGGTATAGCATGAGCTGATTCCAAAGGGAAGCTTTTTCCTCTTGAGCAGGGACATTGCGTCCACCACCTTCCTATAGGTGCCATCACCCCGGCGGCTGTCAGTGGCGCTCTCAAAGCCCTCTACGCTGATGGCGGGGATGAAATTTTTTACATTGAGCATGGCGTCGGCAAAGTCTTCGTCAATGAGGGTGGCATTTGTGAAGCATAGGAACTGGCAGTCGCTGTGCTTTCGGCACAGGGCGATCAAATCATCCCTGCGCACCAGCGGCTCACCGCCGGTGTATATGTAGATGTACACACCCAGCTCTTTGCCCTGGGTGATAATGCTGTCAATTTCGTCAAAGCTCAGGTTCAGCCGGCTGCCGTATTCTGCCGCCCAGCAGCCGGTGCAGTGGAGATTGCAGGCGGAGGTGGGGTCAAGAAGGATCGCCCAGGGAATATTGCAGCCGTACCGCTCCCGCAGCTCCTCCTGCCTGGGCCAGCCCACCAGGTTGCCGTTGACGATGAAGTTCTCGAAAACGGCCTTGAGCACGGCTTTATCCGTCTCAGTAAAGATACGGTACATGAGCCTGTGCATGGCGCAGTCCGGGTCCTCTATCACCTGCCGGAACGCCGCGCGCTGCACCGGGAACCCCAGGTCGCCCTCCGGGGCGAAACGGTCTACCCAGTCCATCAGCCTGGGGAGATTTTCCTCCGGGTTCCGCTCGATATAACCGAAAGCTATCTTTGATCCGTAACGCACGATTTTCGTATCCACAGTATTACCTCCTGATATTGCAGTGTGTTTTATGGATACGATTATAAGGGCTTATGCAGCAGATAACAACCGACAAAAATGCCCCTCTGTCGCAAAAATAGACAGAGGAGCATTTTTGTAAGAAAATACTGCAAAATAGAAAATAGGCTAAATCATGATTTTACAAACTTATCCAGAACATGCCCGATACTGCCGTCTATCATAATGAAATAGTCATCAAGCCGGACGTAGCGCTCGTCGGGCATCCCTTCCTCCACCCACTCCAGCAGGAATCCTATGCAGCCGCGGGCATAGACCGTAGAGATAAACTCCTTTTTCTCCTCTGAGACGTCCGCCGCCTGTGGATAGGCCTCTATCCGGTTGCCAACCATTTCTGACACCCATTTGACGGCGACCCGCTCATACTGCATCCTGTTTGTGGCGTCATAGCCATGCAGGACGATTTTGCGGTGCAGGTAGAAAAAGTGGAACAGCAGCTTTATCTGTTCCCGCCAATCCTGTTCTGCGGCCAAATGCTGCCCGGCATATTTCTCAATGGCGTTCGTCAGCGACCATTCCATCAGATCATAGATATCCCGAAAGTGGTAGTAAAAGGTCTGACGGTTTATGCCGCACTCAGTAACAATATCCTTAACGGTCACCTTGTCGATACTCCGCTTTTCCAGAAGGCCCTCAAATGCCTCGGCAATGGCCTCCTTAGTGCTCTGACGCATTACACACCCCATCCTTTCACGTTTAAGTATATTATAGAGAAGTTTCTAGGATTTTGCAAGTGTGTTTCCAGCGCGGAAAAACGTTTTGCCGGGCGTATTACTCCCCTGACTCGGAAAACCCATGCTCCGCGGGGAGCGTCAGCACCACCCTTGTCCCCATACCCGGCAGGCTCTGTATAGATATCCCATATCCCCGGCCATAGGCGATTCGTATGCGCTCACGGATATTCTGCATTCCGTAGCCCTCGCTCTGATAGGGGGTGTCCTGTATTTTGCTCATAAGCTGAGGGGGGATGCCCACGCCGTCGTCCTCCACGCAGAACACCAGGTCGTTTTTGTTAAGGCGCGCGGTTATGGTTATATTCCCGGACTGCTCCGGGCGCTCCAGTATGCCGTGTACCACCGCGTTTTCAACTATGGGCTGAAGAAGCATATTCAGTATGCGCAGATTTAATACCTCCGGGGAGTAGTCCGTCTGCAGCCTGATGCCGTTCTGAAAGCGCAGGTTTTGAAGCTGGACATACAGGCGTATATGGTCCAGCTCATCCTTTACCGATATATAGGCGCTGCCCTTATTCGGCGTGAGCTTGTAGAGCCTGGAGAGCGCCTGAAGGGGCTGGTATATCTCCGGCGCGTCCAGGCTGATAGCCTGCCAGTTGATGATGTCCAGGGTGTTATAAAGAAAATGAGGGTTGAGCTGGGAGTAGAGCAGGCGCAGCTGCAGATCGCTGGAGCGGGCCAGGGATATACAGAGGAACCCGCCAAAGCACAGCGTGATAAGGGCTTCAAGCACCATAAGCACGCCTGCCAGCACCAGGAGCAGGGAATCAGACCGCTCGATCTCACAAAAGGGAGTGAGGAATATAATGTACATGCCGCTGGCAGGCACAGGGTTGACGCATACAAGCGTCTTCTCCCCAAGGGCGTCCAGGCATGTATAAAATGGTTCACCAGGCTCTCTGCCATCCATCAGCCCGTCAAAGGAGACAGGAAGGCCGCCGTCTTTATCATAGGGGCCCTCGCAGCTAAGAATGCCGCCGGAGCGGTCCACTAAAAACCCAGTGGAGCGGGCGGTGGGCAGGAAGGTTTCTATCTGCTTTTTCAGGTCATTCTGCAGATAATCCACTCGGATGAAACCAATGGCCTCAGACATATCCTCAGGGTTGAACAGCGGCTGCAGCATTGACAGGGTCTCGCCGCTGCCCATAATGCGCCGCTCATTGGCGAAAACAGTCCAAAGCTGGTTCCCGGGATCCTGCGCAATGCTCTGCAGCAGCCCCTCTCGCTTTATCTCCGATAGGAAAAACAGGGTGGTGAGCCAGTACGGACTGCCCCTGGAGTTCGGCTTTGTGGACCCGGAGACAGGCCTGCAGGAGTTCGTGGACAAGATGAAGGCCGCGGGTTATGACGACGTACTGGCGGCATATCAGGCCCAGGCAAAGGAGTACGCCAACTCCTAAGGCTCCCGGACAGAAAAGGAGAGATTTGAAATGAAGGAACAATTTATCGAGGAATACCTGAGCTATGGGGCTTCACTAAAGAAAAACCTGGTCTTTGGCAATGCCGGAGGCTTCGCGCTGAAGATGGATGTTATCTGGTGCCCGGAGAAGAAACGCGACCCGGCCCCGGTGATAGTCTGGATACACGGCGGCGCCTGGAGCGACCATGAGCTGGACCGCAACTACCGCCCGGAGACAGAGCTTTTGAAGCTGGCGGGCAAGGGCTACTTTGTCACCTGCATAGACTACCGCCTCTCGGACGAGGCCCCCTTCCCGGCCCAGATACAGGACTGTAAATGCGCCATCCGCTTTTTGCGCGCCCATAGCGTGGAGTGGGGCCTGGACTCCAAGCGAATCGGCGTTTGGGGTGAGTCGGCAGGGGGACATCTGGTAAACCTGCTGGGGAGCACAGAGGGGATAGAGGAGTTCGAGGGCAGCGGCGGCTGGCAGGAGTTCTCAAGCGCAGTAAACGCCGTGTGCACCTGGTATTCCCCCGCCAGCATGACCCATATGGCCCACGAGGAGAACTCGGTGGCGGCAGCGCTGTTGGGCAACCCGCCTAAGGAGAAGCTTATAGAGAAGCTGGAGTGGGCCAGCCCCATAAACTACTTCCACAGGGATATGCCCCCGTTCCTCATTATGCACGGTGACGAGGACCCGCTGGTGCCGGTGGACCAGAGCAGGATAATCTATCAGAAGCTCCAGGAGCTGGGCAGCCCCGCCGAGTTACACCTGATACACGGCCAGGGGCACGGGTTCTTCCAGGGAGACGAGCCCTACAGGATAGTCAGAGATTTCTTTGACAAGTGGCTCCTTGTGCGTTAAAAAGGGTATATGAGCAAAACCCCCGGCGATGCCGGGGGTTTTTGACTGCACTCAAATCCCTACCCCCCAATTGACTGCCAAAAAATTTGGTGCTATACTTATTATTCAAAGTATTCACACAAAAACAAGGAGAGCGTCCCATGCCCAATATCCTAATTATCGAAGACGACACCGACATCAACAATTCCACCTCCAAATACCTGCGGCGGCACGGGTGCCAGTGTGCCCAGGCATTTTCCGGCACCGAGGGCCGTATGCTCTGGAAAAGCTCCAGCTGGGACCTGCTGCTGGTGGACCTGATGCTGCCTGGAATTTCCGGCAGCGATCTTATTTACGAGGTGCGCAGGGAGAGCCGGGTGCCGGTGATAGTGCTGTCGGCACGCTCGGAGCTGTCTGATAAGGTGGAGCTGCTGGGGCTTGGAGCGGACGACTACATGACAAAGCCCTATCAGCTTGAGGAGCTTTGGGCAAGGATACAGGTCCAGCTGCGCCACGCCAGCGCGGTTCCTGAGGAAGAGGAGCTGTGCTTTAGGGAGTGGCGGCTGAATATTGGCGGAATGGTCCTTATGGCAGCTGGGGAGCCTGTGGAGCTGACGGCCCATGAATTTAAGATTGTGGAGCTGATGGTGCGCCATCCCAAGAAGGTTTTCACAAAGCAGCATATTTATGAAGCGGTCTGGCAGGAAGAATGCGCTATTGAAGACAAGACTATTAACGTGCACATCAGCAATATCCGCGCAAAGCTCCGTCCCAGCGGCACGGACGGCTATATACAGACCGTATGGGGAATCGGCTTTAAGCTAAGCTGAACTTTATACTTTCTTTACCCTTTCTTTGCGAAGTTTGGACACTTGCCTGCTATACTATGCCTGTAAACCAAACAAAGGAGGACATTGGAATGGCAGTCATAAAGACAATGGGCCTGTCCAAGCGCTATAAGGACAAATGGGCCGTGGACCACCTGGAGCTGAAGGTAGAGCAGGGGGACATCTACGGCTTTATCGGCCAGAACGGGGCCGGGAAGTCCACCACGCTTAAACTGTTATGCGGATTGGCAAGCCCCACAGAAGGGGAGATAACCATTTTCGGCAGGCCACTCAGGGACACGGTAGCCCACCGGCGGATAGGTATGCTGATTGAGCAGCCGGGGCTGTACAAGGACCTGAGCGGGCGGGAGAACCTGCGCCTTTACGCCGACCTTCTGGGGGTGGCCGACCCCAAGGCGAAGGTGGATGAAACGCTGAAAACAGTGGGCCTTGCCCCAGGTGAGAGAAAGCCGGTGAAACAGTATTCCATGGGTATGAAGCAGCGGCTGGGCGTTGGCATTGCGCTGCTGGGCAGCCCGGACCTGCTGCTGCTGGATGAGCCCATCAACGGCCTGGACCCGGAGGGGATCCGGGAGATGCGGGAGATGCTTCAGCGGCTTAACCGGGAGCGCGGCCTGACGATCCTGCTCAGCTCTCATATATTGGAGGAGCTCAGCAAGATAGCCAACCAGTACGGCATTATACGGCAGGGCAGGATGATAGAGCAGATGGGAGCCCGGGAGCTGGAGCAGAAATGCACCGACTACCTGTACTTGCACACGGACCAGCCCAAAAAGGCCGCCGCTGTCCTGGAGCGGGAGCTTGACCTAAAGCACTGGGAAATGCGGCCCGAGGGGGAGCTGCGCATATACGACGGAGTGGACGCAAAGGCCGTGGGCCAGTCCCTTGCGAATGCAGGTATCGCCCTGGAGGAAATGGGCACGCACCGGCAGGACCTTGAGGGTTATTTTTTGGAGAAAATGGGAGGGGAAAGCCATGTTTAACATATTTAGAATGGACAGCCGCAGGCTGCTTAAAAGCCGTACCTTTTATATCATGCTGGCAGTAGCCGTGGCCATGGTCCTGTTTATGTGCTTCATGCTGTCTATAATGTCATCTCCGGAGGTTTTAAAGGCAATGGAGGAGAGCGGTGCGGAGGTGGATGGCGCTGACTACCAGATGAGGGACTATATCGACGGAATGAGCCAGCTTGCCTTTGTCCATGAGTGCCTGGCCAACGGCTGCCTGCTCATATTGACGGGCATGGGAATGACCTTCTTTGCCGGCGGAGATTTTGCGGGAGGGTACATTAAAAATATCTGCTTTGCAAGGCCCAGGCGCTGGGAGTATATAGCCTCAAAGGTGCTCATTGGCGGGGTGTACAGCGGCATAGTAACGGTGGTGTCCGTGCTTTTCTCCCTGGTGCTGCCGCCGTTCTTTGGGCTGCACCCGACTGCCAGCAATATAGGAGATATAGCCGGCTATACCTTCTGGGTCTGGCTGCCCACCTGGGCGTTTTCGCTGATGGCCTTTACTATGGTGGCGGTAACGTGCAGTGCGTCCTTAGGGATATTTATGTCGTTATTCTGCGGCGCAGGATTCCCCGCGCTGATACTCCGAACGATCACCGGGAAATTGGGCTGGCCCCGCATAGATAAGTATTTCATCAGCTCCTTAGTGAGCGTCAGCTGTGCGCCGGGGATGGTGCAGGTTTGGACTATCCTGGCTGGCGTGGCTGTGTGGAGCGTGCTTTACATTGCTACAAGCCTGTTGCTGACGAGTAACCGGGATATCTGAAGGGAGGGCTCTCCATGCTGGCGGTTTTGATCCTTGCTGTTTTTGCGCTGGCCCTGGCGCTTTTCAGGCTGCACGCATACCGAAAGCAAATGCTGGAAATGGCCCGGATATTGGAGGAGACTCCGGCAGAGAGCAACTTGGCCCTGACGGTAGAAACCGGCGGCGAGCCTGTCCGGAGGCTGTGCAGGGCGGTGAACAGGCGGCTGGAAAAAGGCAGGCAGCTCCGGCAGGAGACCATCAGCAGGGAGAGGGAGCTCAGGTACACAATGGCCTGTATCTCCCACGATATCCGCACGCCGTTGGCAGGGGCAATGGGGTATTTGCAGCTGCTGGAGGAGGAGCCGGAGCAGGGAGAGGAGTACCTGGAGATCATTGGAAGGCGTTTAGTGGAGCTGGACGGACTATTGGACGAGCTGTTCCTCTATACCCGCCTGCAAAGCGGCTCCCTGCCCTTGAAATGTAAAATGACAGCGGTGCTCCCGCCGCTGTACGACGCGCTGGCTGAGTTTTATCTCCAGCTGGAGACGGCTGGGATCGAACCGAGGCTGCGGTTTGACCGTGAGGATATTGCCTTTTATGCGGACAAAGAGGCGCTTGGAAGGGTCTACAGGAATTTGATCGCCAACGCGATCCGGCATGGGGGCGGAGACCTCGCCATATCCGTCACAGAAAGTGGCATCGGCTTTGCCAACCTCATAGGGGATGGGCCAGAGCCAGACCCGAGCCGCATTTTTGACCGGCTGTACCAGGGAAGCCCGGCGAGAAACAGCGGAGGAGCTGGGTTAGGGCTGGCTATTGTCCGGGAGCTGATGGAGCAAATGGACGGAAAAGCTTCCGCTCGGATAGAGGACGGAGAGCTGCTGATTGAGCTGGGCTTTTCCGGCGGCATGGCGGCTGAGCAGGGAGGTCCGGCCGGTTGAAAAAACAAAGTTTACACATAGGGACGGCTTCATAACAAAGGCGTAAAAAATCGGGGTGCAGTCGGCAAGCTGCACCTCAGATCCAAAAGAGATTGGCCTTTAACACATAAACCAACAGGTTTTTGACAGAACTCAGTGGGATAAATATCGCGATATTTGGCATAGTCCTATGAAGCAAGCCTCCAGTCAAATCGTTTCCAATTATCAATATGGCGTAAACATTGAATATTTGCCTCCCGGGAGGGATGACAGTAATTGCCTTCATGGCATTGTTATCCATCTGTTTTGCCTACTCCCGGGCTTTGCGCAGCAGGGCCACGGACACATCGTTTACGTTAGTGCCGGTGGGTCCGGTGACTATCAGCCCGCCAACCGCCTTGAGGCCGTTATAAGCGTCGTTGGCTTTAAGTACAGCGGACAGATCCAGCCCCTTTGCTGCGAGCTCCCCCAGGGTATCGCCGTCCACATAGCCCCCGGCTGCATCTGTAGGGCCGTCGGTGCCGTCGCTGCCAACGGAGAACACGGCAGCGCCGTCGATACCGGATATACCCAAAGCGGCGGCAAGGGCCAGCTCCTGGTTTCGCCCGCCGAGCCCGCTGCCGGTCAGATGTACAACAGTCTCACCGCCGGCGATAAAGGCCAGGCTGCGGCTGTCACCGGCATGACTGCGCAGGACTGCCGCCAGGAAGCGACCGGCCTCCCGGGCCTCGCAGTCCAGCTGGTCGGTCAGGAGCACCGGCTGGTAGCCCAGCCTGCGGCATGAATCGGCGGCAGCGGCGCAGAGCTCCCTTACACTGCCGGTGATTCTTGTGGTGGCATTATCGAGGGCCTTGGGGGTCTCCTTACTCAGCAGGCTAAAAGCGGCGGGGGACAGTGACAGGGAGTATTTCTCAACAATAGCCATGGCCTGGGCGCAGGTAGAAGAGTCCGGGCAGGCCGGGCCGCTGGCGATCATGTCCAGAGGGTCGCCGATAATATCGCTGAGCACGATGCTGAACACCCGGGCCGGTGAACAGGCCTGGGCAAACCGCCCGCCCTTTACCGCCGAAAGCCGCTTGCGGATGGTGTTGATCTCTGTGATATCCGCGCCGCAGGCCAGCAGCTGCCTGGTGATATCCTGAAGCTCATCACCTGGTATCAGCGGCTTTTCAAACAGGGCGCTCCCTCCGCCGGAGAGCAAAAACAGCACATTATCCTCTTTGGAAAGCCCCCGGACCAGGCTTAGGACCCTGTCGGTGGCGGCAAAGCTGCTGCCGTCAGGGACAGGGTGCCCGGCTTCCCAGCAGATCACATTGGGTATTTCTCCCATAATATGTCCATATTTTGTCACTGCCACGCCGCCGTCTACATGGCCCAGCGCCTCCACCGCGGTCTTTGCCATCTGCCAGGCGGCTTTCCCCGCGGCTGCAAGCAGCACCCGGCCCGTACCTGGCGAAAAATCCTTCAGCGCCCGCAGCACCGCTTCATCGGGCAGGACGGCTTTTATGCTGTCCGAGATTATCCTATCGGCGTCCTGCCGCAGGTTTTTATCCATTATGCACACCTCCGCTAAAAGTGAAGACCGGCGTGAGCCCGCAGCAATGCCGGTATTATTTTCATCTTATCATATATTGTTTTCTATTGTCAAATGGCAGGGGCAGCCAAGGTCAAGAGAGTTGACATAACGAGGGAGCTATACTATAATTCTATAGAGAGAAGCCGTCATTGGATTTGCAATATGGTCAAATCTGTAAATTTAACAGGAGGGATTGATATGAAGATCGTATTGGTGGAGCCCATGGGCATCAGTGCCGGGCTGCTTGAGAGGTACGCAGAGGAGATACGCGGGCTGGGCCATGAATTTATCTCCTATGGGGAGCGTCCGAAAAATACGGCGGAGCTCTGCGCCCGGGTAGAGGAGGCAGACGCGGTAATGGTGGCGAATCTGCCGTTCCCAAGGGAGGCAGTAGAGGCCGGCAAGGATCTAAAGTACATTGATATCGCGTTTACCGGGGTTGACCATGTTGACATCGCAGCTTGCAGGGAAAAGGGGATCTCCGTGTCGAACGCATCAGGGTATTCGGACGTGGCAGTGGCTGAGCTGGCCTTCGGACTTATGCTGGGACTGTCGAGAAATATTGTTCCATGTGATCAGGCAGTGCGCAGGGCCGGTACAAAGGAGGGTCTGGTGGGTACCGAGCTGTTTGGAAAAACCCTTGGAGTGGTCGGAACGGGCAAAATAGGCTCCGCAGTAATACGCATAGCTCTGGCCTTTGGCATGAGGGTGACGGCCTTCAGCCGTACAGTGAAGCCGGAGCTGGAGGCCCTCGGGGTGCGCTTTGCGTCCCTTGAGGAGGTGATGTCCGTGAGCGATATCATCACCCTGCACGTGCCGCAGAATGACTCTACAAACGGAATGATAGACCGGGAAATGATAGGCAGGATGAAGCCGGGAGCCATGCTGATCAACACCGCCCGGGGGCCCATAGTCGACAGCGAGGCCTTAGCCGAAGCCCTGCAGGACGGCAGGCTGTCTGGGGCGGGGGTGGATGTTTTTGAGACCGAGCCGCCCATTCCCGAGGACCACCCCCTGGTAAAAGCGCCCAACACCCTCTTGACCCCCCATGCGGCCTTCGCCACCGTTGAGGCGCTGGAGCGCCGTGCGCAGATCGTATTTGGCAATCTGAAGGCTTGGCTTGAGGGAAAGGTGCTGAATAAGATCTGCTGAGACGTACGGTCATAGAGAGGGGAACATTTATAAACAGCAGGCCGGTATGCAATTTGTGACAGGCGACAGACTGACAGCCATCGGGCATAAGCTTGCCAAAGACCCTCACCACCTCTCAAAATGCACCCGCTCCTCCTCATATCCCCCTTTGGCAGGCAGCTCCCGCTGGGACTCTTCCGCATATCCAAAGGCAATTATGGAATGGGGCACAGCGCTCTCCGGCAGGCAAAAAATCTTGCGCTGGGCGTCCATCTTCTCCTTTTGGGGCCAGGTGCCCAGCCAGACCGAGCCTATGCCGAGGCCGTGGGCGGCAAGTACCATGTTCTGCGCGGCGATGGAGCCGTCTATTACCCAGTAGTCCGGGGCGCGCTCGAAGGTGCGGGACATATCGCCCAGAACCATAATGCCCAGGGCGGCGCCCTTTATGGGCTGGGCGGCTGAGCCGTTGCCGTCGGCCATCTGGCAGAGCCTGTCTCGGTCGCGCACCACGATGAAGCTCCAGGGGCGGGCGTTTACAGCGCTGGGGCCGGACATGCCGGCAGCCAGTATAGTGTGCAGGTCGCTGTCGCTGATGGGCCGGGAGGTAAACTTGCGCACGCTGCGCCTGCTGAAAATACCGTCAATTATATTCATGTAGAAACACTCCTTTTTAAAGTATAAAATAGCTTGGCCATAAATTTATTGCTTTTCTCCCATGCTTCTGGTATAATGGACAAAACTCGGGAGGGAGCAAACTATATGGACAAGAAATTTCCCCGCACACAGGTCGAGAACATATCATTATCCCGCATGCTTATCGGCACAAACTGGCTGCTGGGCTGGAGCCATACCAGCAGCTCCGCAGATGAGATGATAAAGCGGCGGTATGACAGCGCCCAGGCATTCAAGCCAATTCTGGAGACCTATCTGCGCCATGGGGTGGACAGCATCATGGCTCCCTTCGGGTCGTCGCCGGAGCTCACCCGGGCTGTTAAGGAGACAGAGCAGCATATGGGGCAGGAGATCGTCATGATCGACACGCCCACGCTGGACGTGTCGGATTCGGCGGAGGCCAGGAGGAAGTCAGAGCGGCTGGTGAAGGATTCCGCGAAGCGCGGGGCGAAGCTCTGCCTGATACACCACTCCGCGGCGGAGCAGCTTGTAAACAAGAATCTGGGGCAGATCGTCCGGCTGGACGACTATACAAGGATGATACGTGACGCGGGCATGGTTCCCGGACTCTCGGCCCATATGCCGGAGCTGGTGGTCTACTCCGACCGGAACGGCAATGACGTGCAGACCTATATCCAGATATTCAACTGCATGGGCTTCCTGATGCAGGTGGAGATAGAGACCGTGGCCTCGATCATCAATAACGCCCAAAAGCCCGTTATGACCATCAAGTCCATGGCTGCAGGCCGCTGCTCCCCCTATGTGGGGCTCACCTTCTCCTGGAACGCCATAAGGCCCCGGGACATGGTGACGGTAGGCGCCTTCACACCAGACGAAGCCGAGGAGGATATTGAAATATCCCTCGCCGCTATAGAGCACCGCTTCCCGGATTTGGAGAAGCGCGGCAGCCCAAATGAAGAACAGGCGGCCTTTGGAAAGTAAGGGCCTGAGAAAAGAGCTCCCCGGAAACTATACGGTTTCCGGGGAGCTCTTTCTGTCCGGAGACCACAGGGAGTTCAGGCAAAGCTCATTTTAAATACTCCAGGATCTCCATGGCGTTGGTGTCCGGCTTTACCTTAGGCATGACCTTTTCGATAACTCCGCTCTCGTCTATAACAAAGGTAGAGCGCACCACGCCCATGCTCACCTTGCCGTAGTTCTTCTTCTCCTGCCACACGCCGTAGGCCTCGATAGCGGAGCGTTCCGGGTCTGAGAGCAGGATAAAGGGCAGGCTGTTTTTCTCAGCGAATTTCTGGTGGGAGGCAACTGGATCCTTGCTCACTCCAATCACCACAGCGCCCAGCCTCCTGAATTCCTCATAGGCCCCCGCGAAGGCGCAGGCCTGCCTGGTGCAGCCGGGGGTGTTGTCTCTGGGATAGAAATAGAGCACCACCTTTTTTCCAAGAAAATCTTTCAGCGAGACCATATTGCCGTCCTTGTCCGGCAGAGTAAACTCCGGGGCCTTCATTCCAACTTCCAGCATTTCAATTTCCTCCTTTGATAAATACATATAGATCATTATTTGACAGCTTTGGGTCAAATTTATAGCCAAGGTCAGAAAACGAGGCGATATCTCCCGGGCTGTCGATTTCGTTTTCAGCCAGCCATCGAACCATCTGCCCCCGGGCCATCTTACACATTGTGCCCTTCTCCACGACCTTCCCTCCCACGGAATCGCCGAATACGCAGGTCAAAACCGTACCCTCGGGAAGGTGGGCCGTGACCGCCCGGCTGTACTCCTTGGACGCAAGGTTCAGCACCGAGCCGGCCTCCTTGGCAAGCTGCTCCGCCAAAAGGCCGCCCCAGAAAGCATAGAGGTCCTTGGCGCCGTCGACCGCAAGCTTTGCCTGCATTTCCAGCCGGTATGGGGCAACGCCGTCAAAGGGGCGCAGCAGCCCGTAAAAACCTGAAAGTATCCTGAGATGGTCCCGCAGGTACTGGTGTTGCCGGGAGCTCATCACACCGGGGGCCATGTAGCGGTACTGTATACCCTCATAGGACAGGACAGCCGGGGTCAGGCCCCGCCTCAGGTCCATGCTTTTCAGGCGCGCTATATTCAGTTCGGCAATGCTGTCGCTGCACTTCCAGAGAGCCTGGAGCTCCTGGGGCGTCATGGAGCAAAGGGCTGCCAGCAGGCGTTCGGTTTGGGGCAGGAACTGGGGCAGGCTATCAGCAGGCAGGCTGTCCGTGTCCACGTTCATTTTCTTGGCGGGGGAAATGATGATCTTCATTGAGAGCAACACTCCGTTTTTGTAGATTATACCACAGTCCGGATGAAATTAAAAGCCCAGTAGGTGCAGGAAAATAACAAAACGATGATATCATTATGTATCAAAATGGACTTTCTTAAAATAAAATGGAAAAATGCAGGACATTTTATCACAAGGAAGGGGATTTTTGACCATGAAAAAGTACGGCTACATACGCGTGTCCAGCACGGACCAGAACGACGACCGCCAGCGGATAGCTCTGAACGAAAGGGGCGTACCGCCGCAGAATATCTTCACCGACAAGCAGTCCGGCAAGGACTTTAACAGGGCGAATTATATCCGTCTGATGAAGAGGCTGCGGGAGGGGGATCTGCTCTATGTTATGAGCATTGACAGGCTTGGGCGCAACTATGGGGAGATACAGGAGCAGTGGAGGATATTGACCAAAGAGAAAGAGGTCGATATCTGTGTTTTGGATATGCCCCTGCTGGACACGCGGACGGCAAAGGATCTGATAGGCACCTTCATAGCCGATATGGTGTTGCAGCTGCTCTCATTTGTGGCGGAGAATGAGCGGGTAAATATCAGGAAGCGGCAGGAGCAGGGGATAGCCGCGGCAAAGGCAAGGGGAGTGAGGTTTGGCAGGCCGGGGAAGCCGGTGCCGAGGGACTTCGGGGAAATAGTGCGCAAGTGGGAGGCGAAGGAACTTGACTTTGGTGAGGTGCTCAGGCTCTGCGATATGAGCGACGCGACATTTTACAGGCGGCTCAGGGAGCTGCGCCGGAGAGACAGCGCTAAAAAAGACTAGACCCACTGCCAAAAACTATACTTTTTCGCCAGCTCAATGATTTGAAAGAACCATTCAACGAAACGCGGCGATTTTTGAAAAAATTTTCGCTTAGTTCTTACATAGTATTGTTTTTCATCAAAAGAAATGTTAATTTATATAGGAGGATGTAAAATCATATGTTCTTTATAATGTGCATGAATTATTATGTGTGTATAG
Organism: uncultured Clostridia bacterium; assembly: GCA_947572385.1. Taxonomy (GTDB): domain Bacteria; phylum Bacillota; class Clostridia; order Oscillospirales; family Acutalibacteraceae; genus Acutalibacter. Next base: position 19,157 of record CANPBX010000020.1, on the reverse strand, counting down.
ATATTTAGCAAGGTATTTTCATTTTTGGGGGTGGTGCGGCATGCGGGAAACTGTAGCAGAGACATTCCAGATCTTCGCTGGGTTTCTTATAGCCCTTTGTATCGCCTTCTGGCTTATCCTCGGCGGCAGTCCGGCTGCCCGGGCAGCAGACGGCCCCGGGAGGGTCGAGGTGAGGACAGAGAGGATAACCGGCGTAGAGTATGACAGAGCTTACAGCAGCGCCAAAGAGAGCCTGGGCAAAGACGAACAGTGGAGCTATGCAAAGCTCATTGACTACTGCCTTGTGGATAGGACTACCGGAGAGGAAGTAACGCTGGACAGACCTGTGGAGGTGGACATAACCCCAAAGCAACCTGATGTTACCCCGAGAGTAATAATATTTTCAGCCGGAGAGCCCCGGGAGGTGCCTGTCAAACAGAATGTGGACGGCGGCTGGTCTTTTTCCATAGGAGACTCCGCAAGGCTTTTGATAGTGGGAAAGAGCGAGGCGGTTTTCACCCCTGCCCCGGACGCTGCGGAGCTTCCCGAGCTGCAGGAGGGTTTTGCCCGGCTGGAGATAAAAGAGACTATCAGCGGCGTGCAGGATATGGACGCGGTGCTGGAGAGCGTGAAGTTTACTGTTGCAGGGGCCGAAGGTCAGGAGAGGGAGGTCACAGGCGGGGAGTTTACCGGCGCCCTGGTGAGCGAGAAGGAGTGGCAGGGGATATGGTATATGGACGTGCCAGCCGAAAGCCGCGCAGGGAATGCCTACACTGTCACTGAGGACACAAGTGCCGCAGATATCGGCGGATACCGCAGGACAAGCTATGTAGGCAGGGTCAGTGAAAAGGACGCGGGCTCTGCCAGCGCGGAGGTGATGCTGGTCGACAACGACACTGCCTCGGTGAGCTTTAGCAGCGAGTATGAGAGCAGCAGGGGCCTGAAGATACGGAAGGTGAATACAGACGGGAGGGCCTTGCCCGGGGCACAGCTAAGCGTAGGACTGGCGGGTCAGGAGCGGACTGTTTTCACAAATAAAAACGGAGAAGCCGATATCGGGGCCATAGAATATGGGAAGCTGTACATATTGACAGAAACTGACAGCTTTCCGGGGTTTATGCCCCTTGAGGAGAGCGTGCGGTTTAGAATATATCCGGAAGGGGATGTTTCCTTCTTTGACGGGGAGGGCCGCCCTGCGGAGCACAGCGACCGGTATAGGCTGGTGAGCGCTGGTGCTCCGAGGGACGGCGGAGATGTTGTGCTTACGGTGAAAAGCCTGCCGGAATACCGTATGCCAAAGACAGGAGGCTCGCTGTCGGGGCTGTATTGCGCTGCCGCGCTGCTGGCCGGGGCAGGAGGCTTTCTCTGCTGCCGGCGGAGGAAGAGGCAGGGCTGAGGATATCATAGACAAAATTAAGGGGGATTTGACATGAGGAGTTTGAGTAGGCTTTTGGCAGTACTGTTGGCATTGGGATCAATTATGGGGTTATGTGTGCCGGCGTTTGCGGAGGAATACGGTGCGCAGACCGGGACGGTTACGATCGAGAATGCAAGGGATGGTGATACATACAAGCTATATCTGCTGGCGAGTAAGAAGGGCGACCGGTATTTGCCCGTTGATGGATGGGATCTGGCATTTGACGGTGTGAAGGTTTTATATGATGGTACTGAAATTACAGAAGCAAATGTAGTTGATACAGCGAGCAAGCTGCTTAAGGCATCCGAGGAAAAAAGCGCTAATCACACAGCAAGTGGTTCTGAAGGAAAAGCTGAGTTTGCGAATGTTCAATATGGCTACTACCTCGTAGATTACGGCAACGGCATGAGCGGACTTTTTGAGCTGAACGCGGAGACAATGGTGCTTGAGATGAAGCGGGATACACCGCCGGAGGACCCGAATATCGTTAAAAAAATCAAACTGGCAAACGGTGATTTGGTGGATTGGACCACAGTTGATGATGGCGACGTGGTCGAATTTGAGGTTGAGGTGGTTTTACCTTCTCTGGAGGAACTAAATAAGGATCCATATTCCGGATGGTATAACTTCAGTATCGAAGACCAGGTTTCGGATGGATTTGTGCAGAACAGGAATGTCAAGGCTACCCTTGATGATAAAGAAGTTGATCTTGCTGCAGATCCCGCCGCATCGGGTAATGCGAGGAAATTCGGTCAATTTAATGATACGGATGATGAATCAATTATTGTCGAATATGACAACGCTAAACATTTTGCAGTTAAATTTGGTGATAAGACCGGAGAACACAGTTTCTGCGGCTAGTTTTTTGAAGCGCCACGCAGGTAAGACCCTTAAACTAAATTATTCCGCTACAGTTATAAATAGGGCAATACAGATGCCCGAAGAATATAATAGAGTGACCTATTGGTATGGTAATAATCCCCCTGAGTCAGATGTTATGTTTGTATTTGACTTTACAATAATCATAGATAAATATGACAGTGCAGATCAGAGCAGACCCCTGCTCGGCGCTGAGTTTGTACTGCAAAATGATAAAGGGTGTTTCTATTGCTGTGACCGAAAGTCTGATAATAGTAACCATGCTGGGGATGGAGTTCAGTGGATCGAAACAGAGTTCGATCCAGAGACAGGTGACTTCGTCGTCCCTAAGGGCATTGACTGGGGCGCTATGGTAAGAACTACAACTAACAAAGAGTCAAAAGCGAGAACTCATTTTGAGGGAATAGCTATAGGTACTTACAAGTTATATGAAATAAAGGCGCCAGAGGGATATGCTAGAAAAAAGGAACCCATCGAAATAGAAATTTTCGTGTCTGGAACAAAGGAAACGAAAGTTGAGGTGCCTAAGCCTGACAATAAGATGGAAACTGTGATCAAGGAGATCAAGGAATTCAGCTATAGAATAGACGGTGGGGAACCTACTGTTATAAAAAGTGGCGAGAGCCTTTGGGGTTCAGGGTGGGATCAGCTTTTGATCTCAACCGGAATAGGTAATACCAGATCCGGCACACTCCTACCATCCACCGGCGGCATGGGCACCACCCTGTTCTATATAGGCGGCGGTGCGCTGGTGATAGGGGCGGCGTCCTTCATACTGTTCAGAAAGCGCGGGAAATAGGCTCTGACGTGCATATTTTTGATATGCCGGCATATACATAATATTGAGTATAAGACTTTCTCATATCTTAAACGGGCAAGGGCCGCGCGGTGCGCGGTCTTTGTTTTTGGCTTTAAAAATTTTTTAAAATCAGCTTGACATGGGGGCCGGGAAATAGTATCCTTATGGCTAACAGATACCCTTTCTCCCTCAGCGGTCCCCCCAGGATAACTGAAAACAGAAAGGAATAATTGACATGACAAGGATCTTTCATGACGGACAGACTATCCGTGTAAAAACCGCCGGTGCTCCATCACCCCAGGAGAAATTTGCTGCAGAGGAGCTCTGTGCCTATCTTGAGCGCATGACCTCCACGGCAGTAGAGCAGTGCGACGGAAGCTATGAGGGCCCGGTGATAGCCGTAGGCGGCGTGTGCGGGGAGTACGGTGTGCCGGTACCGGAGGGCGATGACGCCTTTACCCTGAAGACGGTGGGGGAGAGCCTGTGCATCACCGGCGGCAAGCGCGGGGTGATATATGGCGTGTACGAGCTCCTGGAGCGCCTGGGCTGCCGGTTCTTCACCGCCACCTGTGAGAAGGTGCCCTTCGTGGACGAGCTCACCATCGGGGAGCTGGACGAGACCCAGCGCCCGGACTTTATCTACAGGGAGCACGCCTACTATGAGCACAGGCAGTATTCACGCTTTGCACTGAAGTCCAGGCTCAACGGGGCAAACCACCCGATAAAGGATGAGTGGGGCGGGCACATCAGATACTCATGGTTCGTGCACAGCTTCCAGAATATTATCTCCCCAGAGGAGTACGGCGAGAGCCATCCGGAGTATTTCGCCATGGACGAAAACGGCGAACGGGTGCTCACCCGGGACAAGAACCAGCTCTGCCTCTCAAATCCCGAGATACTGCCCATTGCGATCGAGGCCGTGCGCAGGAATCTCCTGGAGCACCCCGAGGCCGAGATAATCTCAATATCACAAAATGACTGGCGCCTGGACTGCCAGTGTCCCGAGTGCCGCAGGATAAACGAGGCAGACGGCGCTTCCTCTGGGACGCTGATACGTTTTGTGAACGCCATAGCCGAGGCGCTGGAGCCGGAGTTCCCCCATGTGACCTTCGACACCCTGGCCTACCAATATACCCGTAGCGCCCCGACTGTCAGGCCCAGGCATAATGTGGCTGTGCGCCTCTGCTCCATTGAGTGCTGCTTCGCCCACCCCTTCGAGGACTGCTGCCGGGATTCCAACACCACCTTTGTCCGGGACCTGCGTGACTGGCATAAGACCGGGGCCCAGCTCTATATTTGGGACTATGTCACCTGCTTCAACTACTATCCCACGCCTCATCCCAACTGGCGCAGCCTTCAGCCCAATATGAGGCTCTTTAGGGAAAACGGCGTTAAAGGTATCTTCGAGCAGGGCTGCTGTGCCCAGCGGGGCTCCACGGACCTGAACGAGCTGAGGGCCTATGTGCTCACAAAGCTCATGTGGAACGCCGATGCGGATGTAGATAAGCTGATCGAGGAGTTTACCGACTACTACTACGGCGCGGCCGGAAAGTACATCCGTGAGTATATAAACTTAGTCTGTGATACCGCCGTAAAAGAGGGCGACCATACCGGCTTCAACGACAAGCCGCTGCATAAGTATCTTGACAAGGAGCACCTTGCGCAGTACGATGAGCTGTTCATACGGGCCATAGACGCGGTGCGTGAGGACACCATACGCCGGTACAGGGTGGAGAAGGCCAGGATCTCCATACGCTATATGCGCTTCTACCGGGACTTCTTCGAGAATGGCGAGGCGGACCGCCAGGAGCTCCACGACCTGTTTGATGAATGGGAGGCGTTCGGGCTGGGCCGCATGGAGGAGGACGCCGACCGCACCACCACACGCAGGGCGCTGCTGAGAGGCAAGCCCATCGGCATCAACCTCTACTGGCACTGGACCTTTGAGGGGCCGGAAATACTATAAAAATATCTTTCAACGAGAGGGATTCTCTATGAAGACTAATATATTTTTAAACGGAGAGACCATCCGCGTGAAGGTCCTTGACGACGCGGCTCCGCAGGAAAAATTTGCCGCCGGGGAGCTTTGCGCCTATCTCGAGCGAATGACCTCCACGGCGGTGGAGCAGTGCGGCGGCAGCTATGAGGGCCCGGTGATAGCCATAGGCAGTGCCTGTGAAAAGTACGGCGTGCCGAAGCCTGAGGGCGCGGACAGCTTTACTCTAAAGACTGTGGGGGAGAGCCTCTGTGTTACCGGCGGCAAGCGCGGGGTGATATACGGCGTGTACGAGGTGCTGGAGCGCCTGGGCTGCCGGTTCTTTACGGCTGACTGCGAAAAGGTGCCCTTTTCAGATGAACTGGTATTGGACGAGCTGGACGAGACCCAGAGCCCATGCTTTATCTACCGGGAGCACAACTACTATGAGCCCGTCCAGTATACCCGCTTTGCGGTGAGATCCAGGCTGAACGGTATGCACCATCAGATAAGCGAGAGCATGGGCGGCAATATTAAATACTCCTGGTACGTGCACACCTTCGAGAAGCTTGTCTCCCCCAAAGAGTATGGCGAGAGCCATCCGGAGTATTTCGCCATGGACGAAAACGGCGTTCGGGTGCTGACTCCGGAGAAAAACCAGCTCTGCCTCTCAAACCCAGAGATACTGCCCATTGCGATCGAGGCCGTGCGCAGGAACCTTTTGGAGCACCCCGAGGCTGAGATAGTGTCCGTGTCCCAAAACGACTGGCGCCTGGACTGCCAGTGCCCTGAGTGCCGCAGGATAAACGAGGAGGACGGCGCGTCCTCAGGGACGCTGATACGCTTTGTGAACGCCATAGCCGAGGCATTGGAGCCGGAGTTCCCCCATGTGACCTTTGACACCCTGGCGTATCAACACACCCGCGGCGCCTGTACGGTAAAGCCCCGGCACAACGTATGCGTCCGCCTCTGCTCCATCGAATGCTGCTTTGCCCACTCCTTTGAGGAGTGTACGGAGCCGGAGAATGTGAAGTTTGTGAAGGACATCCAGGACTGGCATAAGACCGGGGCCCAGCTCTATATCTGGGATTATACCACCTGCTTCAACTACTATCCCACGCCCCATCCCAACTGGCGGAGCCTTAAGCCGAATATGCAGCTCTTTAGGGACAACGGTGTAAAGGGCGTGTTCGAGCAGGCTTGTGGGGCAAAGAAGGGCTCCACAGATCTGAACGAGCTGAGGGCCTATGTGCTCTCAAAGCTCCTATGGAACGCCGACGCAGATGTAGATAAGCTGATAGAGGAGTTCACCGACTGCTACTACGGCGCTGGCGGCAGGTATATCCGGGAGTATATCTCCCTTCTCTGTGACACTGCGCGCAGGGAGGGGGACCATGTGGGCTTCAACGACGAGCCAACACACGGGTACCTGCAGGAGAAGTACCTTGTGCAGTATGAGGAGCTGTTCAATAAAGCGAAAAAGGCCGTCCGGGAGGACGTGGTGCGGCTCTGGCGCGTGGAGAAAGCCGCGCTGTCTATACGCTATGTCCGGCTTATGAGGGATTTCATTGAGAAGGGCGAGCTGCCCCGTGAGGAGCTTAACGGCTTCTTTGGGGACTGGGAGAGCTTCGGACTCAGCCGTATGGAGGAGTGGTGCAGCCGGGACACCACCCGGCGGGCCATTTTAAGGGGCGGATCGGTGGGGGCTATGTTATATGAGCACTGGACCGAGGAGGGCCCTGAGATACTTTAAAAGCTCAATAAAAGTAAAATAAATGTGCAAGGAGCCCATATGCGCAATAATCGCATATGGGCTCCTTTTGCACAGTATGCCAAGTTTAGGCTGGAAAACAGGAGATATTTTTTGTTTTGTGACGACATTTTGCTCAGAAGCCAGGGCATAATAACCAAATATTTTGTCGAAGCTTTGGCTGTTATGTAGAAGATCGTTTTGAAAGAAATTTTCAGCTTGACAATGAGACTTTAGCGTATTATAATCATAAAAAAGGAGCAAGAGTATATTGTTATAACAATCCATTGGGATGTTAGATACAATATTCCGCATTGGAATTAGAGCCGGAAATGGGAAGAGGCGCATAATATTATGCGTGCAGGTTTTTCCAAGAAGGAAAAACCATGGAAGGCTGTTCCGATGTGTCGGGGAAAGGGTCCTGGGGGGACCACGACGCTCCTATCTCAGAGGGAAAGGACTGAATGCCAGAAACCTATGAATGCTCGACTAAGAAACGAAAACCAAGGGAACTTAAGCGAATTTAGGAGGCTTATCAATGAAAATGAAAAAATTTGCAGCGCTGTTTCTGGCACTGATCCTGGTGCTCACCACCTTCGCAGCCTGCGGCGGCGACAGCAATAGCTCCACCTCCAGCAAGACCGAGGAAAGCTCAAAGACCGAGGAAAGCTCCACCGGCGGCGACAGCAGCGCGGAAGACGGCGACACAAACACCGGTGACATCACCTGGGATACCGCCGACCTGAGCTGGAAGAAGAATACCGACCCTGTTACAATGACCTGCTACATCGACTTCGACTGGTATGCTTATGATACATGGGGCAACGACGATGTTTCCCAGCTTATCACAGAGGAGACCGGCGTGACTCTGGACGTAACCAAGTCCTCAGACCTAAACCAGCTGCAGGTGCTGCTGGCTGCCGGCGAACTGCCTGACCTTATCTTTACCACAAACCAGGTGACCCGCTTTATGGACCCCGACCAGTGCTACCCCTATGACGAGCTTATCAACGAGTATTGCCCCGAGTTCATGAAGCTTATTGACCCAGTTGAACTTGTCAACAATACTCAGGACGACGGACACTTCTATACTCTCCGCTCTCACTACAGTAGCGCTTCTGACTTTGCTGACCCCCGTTGGGTTCCGTCTCCTGGTGACTCCGGACTGTACCTGCGCACCGACCTCTTAGAGGATATGGGAAAGGAAATGCCCACCAGTATTGAGGAGTTCAAAGAGATTTTGGACGCGGCCCAAGAGAAGTATCCCGACCTCGCCACCTACATGCCCCATCCCACCTGGGCAAACCCCCTGTGCGAGTTCTACGGCTTCACATCTCCCACCGCCATCAGCTATGAGGACGACAAGGCTTTCATCGGCCTTTCAGACCCCGGCTTCAAGGGCTGGCTGCAGTTTATGAACAGTCTGGTGCAGGACGGCCTTATGAGCGTTGAGGCCTACACCTACGAGCCCGAGCAGTTCTTCCAGATAGTACGAAGCGGCGGCGTGTTCTCCGCTTCCTACAACACAAATCTGGCCTCTGATACAAACAAAAATTACTACGATGCCAATAATATTGATGCTCACCTTGAGCCTGTTGTAGCTGCCCTGACTCATGACGGCGTCGACGAATATGCTCCTCTTGATGCCGCTACCGGCTGGGCCTACTTCTTCATAAGCAAGAACTGCAAGACCCCCGACCGTGCTATTAACTTTGTTGAGTACCTTAAGAGCCCCTACGGTGACCATCTGACCCAGTGGGGTATAGAGGGCAAGCACTATGACCTTAACGAGGACGGCCTGCTGGTTCGTACCGATTACTACCTGGACAAGGTTGAGGCTGGCGAAGCCAATACTCTGGGTGTAGGCCCCTGGTACTTTATGGCCTCCGGCCTCGGCGAAGCAGTTTCTGTAAGCTCCAGCACTCTGGCATATCCTGAGTACGCTACCAGCGATATCAACCTGCTGAAGTTCCGCAAGGAACATTATGTCCGCCAGCCTGCCCTGGCCTTTACCACCCCGGCTGCTGATACCGATGAGTTTATCATTAAGACCAAGCTCACTGAGCTGTGGAACAACTCTCAGGTTGGCCTTTACTCCGCTCCCGACTTTGAGAGCGCCTATAATGAGTTCATGGCTAACTGTGAGCAGATAGGCATAAGCAAACTGAATGACTTCTACACCGAAAAGTTCCAGGATGCACTGAAGAAGTACGAGGATGCCGGCATTACTTTCTAAAAGACAGTTAAGAAGATAAAGCTAACGGAAGTCCCCGCCTTGAAATATTTTGTAAGGCGGGGGTTTCCCTATTTTGAGGAGAAAATTATGAGCGAAAAAACAATGCTCTCAAAGCATGGCCGGACGGAGTTCCGCATAGTAGTCGCCCGTGACGCCATCCCCGCCGAGCGCCACGCCGCCGAGGAGCTGAAGCGCTTTCTGGGGGAGATGACCGGCGCGGACTACCCCATCTATTTTGACGATGAGCCGTCCTGCGAGACCGAGCTCCTGGTGGGCGGCAGCGCCCGTGTAAGCGGGCTTGAATGCGGTATAGATATACCGTCTCTGGGACAGGAGGGCTTTACGATAAAGACTGTGGGCAAGCGCCTTGTTATAGCCGGCGGCAGGCCCAGGGGCACGCTGTACGGCGTGTACACCTTCCTGGAGAATTATCTCGGCTGTCGGTGGTTTACCCAGAAGGTCAGCCGCATACCAAAGCGCTGCTGTCTGGAGCTGCCGGTCATTGAGAACGACACCCAGGTGCCAAAGCTCGAGTACAGGGACCCCTTCTGCGCAGGGAATATGGACCCGGACTGGCATGTGCGCAACAAGTCCAACAGCACTATGCTCGAGGTGGGGGATACCCACGGCTATAAGATGGAATATTTCCCCTTCGTGCATACCTTCGACCAGCTGGTGCCTGTAGCTGAGTATTACGACTCCCACCCGGAGTATTTCGCCCTGGTAGATGGAAAGCGCCTTAAAGAGCGCACACAGCTCTGCCTCACAAACCCGGAGGTCTTGGAGATATCCATAAACAGGGTGCGCCAGTGGCTCAGGGAGCATCCAAAGGCGCAGATAGTGTCCGTCTCCCAAAACGACTGCTTTGAGCCCTGCCAGTGCGATGCCTGCAAAGCCATCGACGAGAGGGAGGGCAGCCACGCGGGCAGCCTGATCGAGTTCGTGAATAAAGTTGCTGAGGCCATTGAGCCGGACTATCCCGATGTGATAATAGACACCCTTGCCTACACCTATACCCGCAAGGCCCCTAAGTACATCCGGCCCCGGCATAATGTAGCCGTGCGGCTGTGCTCCATCGAGTGCTGCTTTGCCCATCCACTGTCAGAGTGCGACCATGTGGCTTCATTTGCCTCACGCTCCTGGGCAAGGGACGGCTTTGCCAACGACCTGAAGGAGTGGGCCAAGGTCTGCGACAGGCTCCATATCTGGGACTATACCACAAACTTTGCCCACTATCTGAACCCCTTCCCGGACTTCAAGGTGCTGGCCCCGAATATCAGGTTTTTCATAGAAAACCATGTCACCGGTATCTTTGAGGAGGGCAACGCCTGCCGGGGAAGGAACGGTGAGCTCAACGAGCTGCGCCAGTACGTTGAAGCAAAGCTTCTCTGGGATCCGGAGCTTGACACCGATACTCTTGTGAACGAGTTTATCTCGGGGGTCTATGGAATGGCGGCGGCGCCTATGAGGGAGTATTACGACCTGATGCACGCCCAGGTTGCGGATAAGGACGTACATATGGGCATTTATGACACGCCACATAGCCCCTATTTGAGCCTGGACTTTATTGAGAAGGCAGACAGGCTTTTTGACCGGGCCGAAATGCTGGCGGACAATAAAAATGTGCTGGAGGAGGTAAGGCTGGCACGGCTCTCTATCCGCTATTTAAAGCTCACACATATCCCCGTTGAGGACCCGGGGAGGGCCGCGCTGGTGGAGGAGTTTGCAGAGGACCTTAAAAAGTTTGGCTTCACTGAGATCCGGGAGGGTATGCCACTGGAGGAATCCATCGACATACTGCGCCGGGGCGAGCTGAAGCTGGTGAACACCTGATAAATTGTAATAAGGAGGTGCCCCATTGGCAACGAAAGTTAAAAAAGCTCCCAGCGGCGGCTGGAAGCGATTTAAATCACAATTCACCCTGCAGGTTTTCGCCTGGATGGGGGTGGCGTTCCTTCTAGTGTTCTGCTTTGTGCCCATGTTCGGCATTATCATAGCCTTTAAGGACTATAAGCTGACCCAAGGCATTCTGGGCTTCTTCACCAGCGACTGGGTGGGGCTAAAATGGTTTTCCGAGTTCTACCACGACCTGGTGTTCTGGCCCACTATCCGCAACACCATATCCATGAGCCTCTTGAAGCTGGTATTTACCTTCCCTGTGCCTATTATATTTGCCCTGGCTGTCAATGAGGTACGCATAAGCCCGGTAAAGCGCACGGTGCAGACTATCAGCTATCTGCCACACTTTATCTCCTGGGTGGTAGTCTCGGGGATGCTCTTCTCATTCCTGAACGAGCAGAACGGCCTTTTAAACCAGGCGCTTCTGGGGATGGGGGTTATCGACAAGCCCATCTCGTTCCTGTCGGGACCCCAGTACTTCCTGCCGATTGTCGTCATAAGCGATATCTGGAAGGAGATGGGCTGGTGGGCGATAATCTTCCTAGCGGCTATAACCAGTGTCGACCTGTCCATGTACGAGGCGGCAAAGGTGGACGGTGCCGGAAGGCTAAAGCAGATATGGCATATCACACTACCAAGCATTAAAGGCACCATAGTTATAGTGCTCATCATGTCAATCGGCAACCTGTTCGGCGGCGGCATAAGCGGCTCAAACTTCGACCAGGCCTATATGCTTGGAAACGTGGCGAACAACAGCGTCTCGGAGATACTCCAGACCTACACCCTGAAGATGGGCCTCTCCCAGGGGCGCTTCTCCTACGCCACGGCAATCAGCCTTATGCAGTCAATAATCTCACTTATCCTGGTGTCAAGCAGCAACTGGGTTTCCAACAAGCTGACCGGCACCGGACTATTCTAAGGAAGGAGGGGACACAATGAGCGCAAAAAATATCAATAAGATACGCAAAACTAAGGAAGACTGGGCAGTGGATATCGTGGTATATATTATCATGGCTGTAGTGTTCCTCGCGTGCCTGTATCCCTTCTATTACTCCCTGGTGATCTCCTTCAACGAGGGCATTGACGCCTCCCGGGGCGGCATATTCTTCTGGCCCAGGAAGTTCACCCTGGAAAACTATCAGGCGGTGTTTAAAGATGAAAACCTCCTAAAGGCATACGGAGTCACTATCTCCCGTACCCTTATCGGCACGGTGTCCAGCGTGCTGTTCACAGCGCTTTTCTCCTATGCCCTGGCCCATAAGAACCTGATGGGCCGCAGGTTTTACACCATGCTCCTGATAATCTCCATGTACTTCGGCGGCGGGCTTATACCATACTTCATCCTGATAAAGAAGATATATCTGATGAACACCTTTTGGGTGTACATAATCCCAAGCCTGCTCAGCGCATTTAACGCTATCATCATGATGAACTTCTTCCGGGAGCTTCCTGCGGAGCTGGAGGAGTCGGCCAAGATAGACGGCGCAAACGATGTGATGATATTCTTTAGAATAATCTTCCCGATCTCAAAGCCGGTGCTTGCGACCATAGCCCTTTTCAACGGCGTGGGCCACTGGAACGCATGGTTTGACTCTGCCTATTATGTGACGGATAAGAGCCTTAAAACAGTCGCTTTCAGGCTGATGGAGCTTGTAAACCAGGCAAACCTTACATCGGTATCCGGCGCGGACGCCCTGTCCCAGAGGGCCGGCACCATGGCGGCTCAGACCTTCACGGCGGAGACAATACGCATGGCTACAATGATAGTAGTTGTGGTGCCTATCATACTGGTATATCCTTTCCTGCAGAAATACTTTGTGAAGGGTATAATGATAGGCTCAGTCAAGGGCTAGCCAGAGGTTAAAAGTTTGGAGGCGGGAAGATGGAATCTGCACCTAAGTACCAGCTTATTTATCAGCACTATGTAAAGAAGATCGAATCCGGGGAGCTCAAGGATGGCGAGCGGCTCCCCACAGAGGAGGAGCTCTGCCTTCTGTTTGACGCCAGCCGCACTACCGTGCGCAACGCCCTGAAGGAGCTGGCCTATAGAGGGTATATTGTGAAGAAGCACAGCAAGGGTTCCTTTGTGAGGAGCGGCGAGGCCTCCATGTCCCTGGACAGCTTGCAGGGCTTCACTGATGAGATGACAAGGCGCGGCCTTAAAACCAGCTCAAAGCTCCTGCGGGCGGATATGGAGAGCGCGGACCCGCTGGTGTCGGCAAAGCTCAATATAGCCGAGCTCTCAAAGGTATTTGTGGTACAGCGCCTGAGAATGGTGGAGGAGAAGCCTATGGCTATTGAAACGGTACACCTGCCATTCTTCCGCTGCCCGGACCTTCTGGACCACGACCTTACCGGCTCCCTCTACAGCATACTTGAGAAGGAGTACGGCCTGCGCACCCAGCAGGCAAAGCAGGCGCTGGAGGCCTCCCTTGCTGTGCATGGAGAGGCGGAGCTTCTGGGGATAGAGCCCGGCGCGCCGGTGCTGCGCATAGACCGCACCACCTATTTTGCCGACGCCAGCCCCATGGAGTACTGCAACTCCGTGTATAGGGGGGATAAGTACAAATTCTATGTCACGCTGAACAACCTGAACAAATAGCGCATGGAATGATAACGAGATGATGACTGGAGGAGTTTTGTTTGGAGACCAAGCTTTACCTCAGTGTGGACGGCGGCGGCACCAAGCTCCATACGCTGCTGTTTGACTCAGAGCTGCGCCCGGTGGGCTCCGGCGTCAGCGGGGCCATCAACCCTAATTTCGTGCCCATGGACTTAGTTGAGCAGCATATGCTGGACAGCATCGACCAGGCCCTGGGCTCAGCAAAAGGGCAGACGGGAGTGGAGATAGAGGACGTCTGGATCTCCATGCCCGGCCCTGCGGACCTATATGAGGACCTTCTGCGCCAGCGCTGCCATGTGGGAGCTTTTAACAGGCTCTCCGAGGGGGAGACAGCTATATACAGCGCAGGCCTTTCCACCGGCATGCTGGTTCTCTGTGGCACCGGGGCCACACTGTTCTACGTTAAGGACGGCAGGGCGGCGCTCTATCAGGGGGGCTGGGGGAGCCCCTTCGGTGACGAGGGCAGTGGTGCGGATATAGGCTGTATGGCAATAAAGGCAGCCCTGCGCTCCTATGACGGCTGGGGGCCGAAGACCCTGCTGGAGCCCGGCCTATGCGATTTCTTCGGCTGCGGGACCATACGCGAGACCATGGCGGCGTTCTGGCAGAAGAAGGATACAAGGGGCACCATCGCCAGCGTCTGCCGCCTGGTAGGGGAGTGCGCAAACAGGGGGGACCATACCGCCCGCAGCATACTTGCAGAGGCCGGGAGAAAGGCTGCGGAACAGGCCATGGCCTTTATGCACAGAGAGTGCCTGCCTATAGAGGGGCCGGTAGTCCTGGCAGGAGGGGCCTGGAAAAGCGGGGAGATAATGCTCTCCTCCTTTGTGAACACCATGGCTATGAGATACCCTATGACTGAGATAATCCCCTCGGCCTTCGACCCGGTCATAGGCCCGGTGGCGAAGATGGCTATGGGAGAGGGCGAGGGGCGCCTCTCAGAGAAGGCCTTCGCAAGGCTGCGCTCACTGTACCCTGAGTACCAGGCAAAATGGACCGTACTGCCCAAGGCTCCAAGCTCGCCTATGCCCAAGGGCGTGGGGAAGCTCTATGAGATAGTAAGAGAAGGATAATACATTTTTAGTGAACGTACCGAAAGGAGCGTCCCAATGAAAACAGAATACTTTGACGAGATCCACAGGATACTTCGTCAGGTGGAGGCCACACAGTCCGGGACTATGGACCTGCTGGCTGAAAAACTGGCAGAGGCCATAAGAGCCCGCAAGAATATCTACGCATTTGGCTGCAGCCATGCAGGCATTTTAGCCGAGGAGCTTTTCTACCGCACCGGCGGCCTGGCTGTAATAAACCCGATCCTGCCGCCGGGGCTGACCCTCACTGTGCGCCCTATCACCATGACGAGCCAGATAGAGCGGCTGGAGGGCTACGGCAGGCTCATTATTGAAAACTCTGGCATAGGGGAGGGGGATGTGCTCATAGTACACTCGGTGTCCGGGCGCAACCCTGTCCCGGTGGAGGCGGCGCTGGCCGCCAGGGAGAAGGGGGCTTTCGTGGCGGCGCTGACTAACCTGGCCTACTCAAAGTCCGTGACCTCCAGGTCGGCCTGCGGCAAGCGGCTGTTTGAGGTGTGCGACATCACCATAGACAACTGCGGTGAGGTAGGCGACGCGGTCTGCGCCATTGAGGGTATGCCGGAGAAGGTCGCGGCTTCATCTACAGCCGTGGGCGCGGCAATACTCAACGCTATAGTAGCCGACACGGTGGAGCGGCTGGTAAAGTCCGGCATAGTGCCCCCGGTGTTCATGAGCGCCAATGTTGAAGGCGGCGACAGCCATAACGACGCCATGCTGAAGGAATACAGGGACAATATCAAGTACATGTGATCTGTTGATAATAATTATCATAAAATTGGAGGGAATCATCATGCTTATAGACCGTTACGCAGAGGCCATGCTGGGCAAGCTGAATGAGGTGCTGGATACCCAGAGAAAGAATATTGAGGACGCCGCGGAGATAATTGTGAGCGCCGTTGAGAAGGGCAAAAACGTACATGTATACGACAGCGGGCATATTGTCAACAGCGAGCTTATAAACCGCGCAGGGGGCCTTGCCCTTCTGAAGGCGCTGAAGTACACCTTTACCGTTGAAGACCCGGTGCGCGAAATTGACAGGGAGGGCAACGAGCCCTCTATCCTGGGCATAGGCAAGATAGTCATGAGCCATTCCAAAGCCGCCCCCGGTGATGTGTTGGTAATGGGCTCTGTCTCCGGCAAGGCTCCGAACTTGGTGGACATTGCCCTGGCTGCAAAGGAGATGGGGCTGACCCTTATAGTTATAACCTCCATGCAGTATTCAGGGGCGGTGGAGGCGGAGCACCCCTGCGGCAAGAAGATATACGAGCTTGCTGACCTGGTGATAGACAACTGCGCCCCCAAGGGCGACGCCATGCTGGAGGTGGAGGGGGCAACCAACAAGTTTGGCCCAGCCTCGGGCCTCAGCGCTGCCTTCGCCATGTGGTGCGTCTCTGCAGAGGTCATCGACCGCATGATAGCCCGGGGCATGGAGCCCACGCTGTTCCGCAGCATAAACTTCCCCGGCGGCTGGGATGACTACTATAAGATGTGTGACAAGTATAATGAAACCGGCAAGTAGGCCAAACTGGGGTAATTAAACCATATAGTATAATATATGAAGCTTATCGCACGCGTTCGGAACGCCGGACTGAACGTCCTCTCGGGGGCATACCTTCTGGGCCCGGATAGGGACTCCGTGTCGCGCAGGTGGATCTTTGTCCAGGCGCTCTGCTATAACGCCATATACAATGTGCTCAACGGCACATACCTTACAGGGTTTCTGCTGTCCTTCGGGGCCAGCGCGAACGACGTGAATTTGGCTGTAACGCTGCTGTCCCTATGCAACATGATCCAGCTGATATCCCCGCTGTTCACCGAACGGCTCTCCTCAAGCAAGAGGCTGCTGACAGCCCTGCGGGGCTTGGCCCATGGTATAAATATAGTCCTGCTGCCTGCTTTGTCGATGTCCGGTATGCCTGAGGAGTGGCTGCTTCCGGTAGTGCTGCTGCTTATAAGCATAAGCCAGAGCCTGTACGCATTTGTAAGCCCCGGCATGGGGACATGGCATATGCGCAGCATCCCTGAGGATATGCGCTTGGGCTTTTACAGCTTCTTCAATGTTATAAACATCGTCTCTGTATTTGTAATGCTGTTCCTGGCGGGAGTCTTCGCGGACTTTCTCACCGGGCTTGCAGGCAGATGGGCGGTGCCGATCTTAAGGGTGTCAATGGGCCTGTTCGCCATAATTGATATACTGGCCCTGCGGAGGATACACGAGTACCCGCCAATTCCCGAGCCGCCAAAGAGCCTTGGCTCCTTTGTAAAGGAGATGGTACAGTGCATGAGGCATTGCCCGTCATACGGCAGGATAATCGCCTGTGCGTCCCTGTGGAGCTTCTCGGCAAACCTGCCCAGCCAGTACTATAACGCCTACCTTCTGGAAGACCTTCATATGAGCTTTACATTTATAAGCTTCGTTGGCATGTTCAACGCCGTGGCGGTTATAGTGTTTACTCCATTCTGGAAGCGGCTCATACAGCGGCAGGGTCTGAGAAACGGACTGTTCTTCTCAATCTTCCTCTATGCCCCCTATGCCATGGGGCTGGCCCTTACAGGTGAGGGCACCCAGTGGCTGTACCCGGTGTCGGTGATATACAGCCTTGTACTGTATGTTGGCATAACCCTGAGCTTCGCCATAGCCCCATACGAGGGCCTGCCCGAGGAGCGGCGCACGGTGTATCTGGCGCTGTACAATGCCTTCTGCGCCATGTCCAGCCTGTTGGGCGTGCTGGCGGGGAGGGTGGTGTTCACCATAACCAGCGGCCTTGGGCCAATAATGCTTTGGGGCTGGGAGATAGCCCCTGCAAGGGTGCTCGTGGCGGTATACAGTATCGCCCTTTTCCTGACAGCATTCTCCTGCCGCGTGCTTTTGACGGAGCCCAAAAGCAAACAGTCTGAGATAGAGACAGTAAAGACATAATTATAAGCCTCCGGCTTACTGCCGGAGGCTTTCTTATATATATTATATAGTGTACATAAAGTATGCCTTACTTGCCGATCTCGTCCCGGGCCTCCTTAAAGCACTTCACAGCGAACTCCACATCCTCCCGGGTGTGGCTGGCGCAGACCTGGGTGCGTATCCGGGCCTTGCCCTTGGGCACTACGGGGTAGGAGAAAGCCACCACGTACACGCCCTTCGACATCATCACTCTGGCATACTCAACAGCCAGCTTTTCGTCATACAGCATGACCGGCACACAAGGGTGGGTCCCAGGGATAACATCGAAGCCGTTGTCCACAAGCAGCTTGCGGTAATGGGCGGTCACGTCCTCCAGATGGTCCCTAAGCTCCGTGCTCTCCTCCAGCATATTCAGCATTTCAATGCTGGCACCGGCTATGGCGGGGGCAAGGGTGTTGGAGAACAGGTACGGCCTGCTCCTCTGGCGCAGCAGGTCGATCATCTCCCGGCGGCCGCTGGTATACCCGCCAGAAGCCCCGCCAAGGGCCTTGCCGAGAGTACCGGTGATTATGTCCACACGGCCCTCAACGCCGCAGTGCTCGGGGGTGCCGCGGCCTGTCTTGCCCACAAAGCCCACTGCGTGGCTGTCGTCGACCATCACCAGGGCATTGTACTGGTCGGCCAGGTCACAGATACCCTTCAGGTTGCAGATAATGCCGTCCATAGAGAACACGCCGTCGGTGGCGATAAGCTTTATCCTGGCCCCGGCTTCGTCGGCAGCCTTCAGCTGTGCCTCCAAATCCGCCATATCGTTGTTCTTATAGCGGAAGCGCTTGGCTTTGCAGAGCCTAACGCCGTCTATTATAGAGGCATGGTTCAGCTCGTCGCTTATTACAGCGTCCTCAGCGGTGAGCAGGGTCTCAAAGAGCCCGCCATTGGCGTCGAAGCAGGAGGAGTAGAGTATGGTGTCATCAGTGCCCAGGAAGCCGGATATCTTCTGCTCAAGGGTCTTATGTATGTCCTGGGTACCGCAGATAAACCTCACCGAGGCAAGGCCGTAGCCCTTCTCGTCATAGGTGCGCTTGGCAGCGTCTATCAGCCGCTGGTTATTGCCAAGGCCCAGGTAGTTGTTGGCGCACATGCACAGGAGCTCGCGGCCGTCCTCCATGCGTACCCGCGCCCCCTGGGGGGAGATAAAAGGGGCCTCACCCTTAAAGAGCCCGGCCTCCTTGATGGACTCCACCTCTTTAGCGTATATGTTCAGTATATCGTTTTTGCGTGGCATAGTAAGATCCTCCCTCTAATCGTTGATATGCGCCCAGTCTAAAACCACCTTGCCGGACTGCCCGGAAATCATAACCTCGAAGCCCTTCTCAAAGTCTTTGATGTCGAAGCGGTGGGTTATCACCGGGGATATATCCAGGCCGGACTGTATCATAGTTGTCATTTTATACCATGTGTCCCAGACCTTCCTGCCGTATATGCCCCGCAGGTTGAGTCCGTTGAAGATGACTGTCTCCATGTCGACCCTGGTGTCCTTGGGCAGGAGCCCCAAAAGGGCTATTTTACCGCCGTGCTTCATATTATTTATCATATCAGAAAGCCCC
>CANPBX010000019.1 GCA_947572385.1 uncultured Clostridia bacterium | reverse complement strand
GGTTAGGCGTGACACAGAGCGTTGTGAACAAGCGCAAAGCCAAAATCCTTGCGAAACTGAGAAAGATATTGGAAAACTAAATTTTATGGCGTTCAGCCCCCTTGTTTTTTCCTTTGGGAAAATGAGGGGGCTTTTTCTATGCCCTCTCAATCTTGGATTTAGAAAATCCCGATTGGAGGAAAAAGAATGGCATACAACCACGGACGAGAGGACAGAAAATGGCGTATCTGGAAAGAAGCCGAGGAAAAGATTTTGCGTGAGTGTGGCGTTGATGAAGCGACTATTGAGCAAATCCGCACAGACGACAGGGCAGATTTTAATTCCAACAGGCGGTTTTACCGATGGGCAAGCGACTTCGGGAAATACCTTGAGGGTATGGCAGACAGAGAAAAGCAGGCGGAAGTAAAGTCTGTTTCTGATTTACTGGACGAGATAGAGAACGAAACTCTTTACTTGGAAACACTCTCCATCATTTCCTGCATTTTCTCATCGTCAGTCACATGGAAAGGGTGGTCTTTGAAAGAGTGCAGCTCTGTCAGTGCAACTTCTTGAATCTGACCGTTGGTGTCTTGGGCAAGTACTTCGCCAAACAGCGCGTTCAGGCCAGTCACTTGGATTTTTGCAGCGCTGCTTTTCATGACGCTACCTCCATAGTCAAGGTTTCGTATGCTGCTGAGACTTTACCGCTAGGGTCATGTATGAAAATACTCTTGCCCTCGGCGCTTGTCTCCGCCGCCCGGATAGAGCGGGGGATGATGGTGTCGAAGATTTTAAGTTGACTGCCACAGGAGTTTCTCAGCAGTTCTACAATCTCCTGGGAGTAGGTAGTCTGCATATCTGCCATTGTGACAAGAATACCGCTGATGGTCAGGCCGGGGTTGATTTGCCGCTTTACCTTGCCGATGGTCCGCATGAGCTGCTCCATGCCTTTCAGGGACAGGTAATGGGCAATCATGGGGATGATCACGGTGTCGGCGGCTGATAGGGCATTGATGGTCAACATACCCAAAGAGGGGCAGTAGCCCAGCAGGATAACATCGTACTGGTCGCGGACGGCATTTAGGTATTCGCGCAGGAGGGTTTCCCAGCTCATGATGTTCACCAGCGTGACCTCCATTGCCGCTAGGTCGATGTTGGCTGGGAGGATGTCTACGCCTTCCTCGTGATGGAGGATTCCCTCGTCGGAGAGTAGGGGTTTTTCCTCTATGACTTTGCCCAGCACGGTGGAGAGGGTCACTTCTATCTGGTCGGGGTGCTGGTAACCCAGGCTGGCGGTCAAGGAGCCCTGCGCGTCCACGTCTACCAGCAGGACACGTTTTCCTTGGCGGGCTAGGCCGATACCCAGGTTTACGGTGGTGACGGTCTTGCTGACACCGCCCTTTTGGTTGCAGATTGCGATTGTTTTATTCATTTTACTATTCCTTTCAGTTATAGATCTTAGCATACTATGCGCTATTTGTTTTACTCTTAATGGGACATGTTACTTTAGGACAATATCTTTTATGGACTCCATTTTGAGTTTTTTCTTGGAAAAAGAATAAGGACAAACCCGAATCCCCTAGAAATTACTGGGATTTCTGATTTGTCTTTATTATGACATAAGGGCACACGTTTTCGACCCTGGCACTCCAAAATGGTGTAGACATCAAGACAGTTTCGGGGATACTGGGCCACTATTCGGCAGGGTTCACCCTGGACACCTACGCCCACGTCACCACCGCCGCGCAGAAAGAAGCGGCCCGGACGATGGACAACTTACTATCCGGCAGCGTTTAGAAGTACCTAGTCGTTTCCCCGTATGGGTCAGCGCATGGGTCAGGCAAGGGAAAATAAGGAAAAAGCAAACTGAAATCCCCGGAAACCCTAGTGTTTCCGGGGATTTTTGGTTGCGGGGGCAGGATTTGAACCTGCGACCTTCGGGTTATGAGCCCGACGAGCTACCGAGCTGCTCCACCCCGCGATATGTGCCGTCCCACTAGACAGCTTAATCATTATACTACAGCTCTCATAAAATTGCAACCCCTTTTTCACAAATTTATTAAAAATTTTTTCTGGGGGCAAAGTTTTGCGAAGGGGCTTTCCAATATCAAGGATTTGTGGTATAATAAACAAATATTTGTGAGTTTAGCACGGCAAAGGAGAGGGTTTTATGTGGGAGGAGCTGGGTATCAGCGGCGGTACGGCGCTGGTGATACTGATTGCGACGTATTTTGTTGTGAAATGGGCCGTGAAGAACGGCTTTGAGGAGGCATATAAGAAGACCTTTCGGAGAGATTTCAAAATTTATTACGGCTGTTCGGACGATACGAAGGATGATCAAGAGGAGGAAAAAGAATGATGGAAGAATATACCCTGCCCCTATCCAAAATAATAGAGCATGAGGAGCTTGAGCCCCTCTATATGCCCAGGGACCCGGAGAATATTATCGTGCGCTCCAGGGACGTGATACGTCCGGGGCTGGAGCTCAATGGGTTTTACGAGTATTTTGACACCAACCGCGTGGCTATAATGGGCCGGGCGGAGATGGGGCTTTTGAACCGCTTTGGGGAGGAGCAGCGCACAGAGGTGATAGAGCGCTATTTTGCCCTGCACCCGGTGGCGGTGATACTTGCAAGGAGCATGCACCCCTGGGACGCCATGCTTGAGGCCGCGGAGCGCTATGAGATACCCCTTCTGCTATCTAGGGACACCACCTCGGGGGCCGTCGCCAGCCTGGTGGCATATCTGAACGTGGAGCTGGCCCCGCGCATTACCCGGCACGGCGTGCTTATGGAGGTCTACGGCGAGGGGATACTCCTGGTGGGTGACAGCGGCGTTGGCAAGTCCGAGGCGGCTATAGAGCTTATCAAACGGGGCCACAGGCTCATTGCCGATGACGCCGTGGAGATACGCCGGGTGTCCGCCATATCACTGGTGGGTTCTGCACCTGACAATATCAGGCATTTTATCGAGCTGCGGGGTATCGGGGTGATAAACGCCCAGCGTATCTTCGGCACCGGCGCGGTGAAGCCCAGCCAGAAGATAGAGCTGTGCATCAAGATGGAGCCCTGGGACGCCACCAAGGCCTACGACCGCATGGGTATTGAGAACGAGTTCGCAGAGATACTGGGCATACGTGTGCCGGTGATCACCATCCCGGTAAAGCCCGGGCGGAACCTTGCGGTAATAATCGAGGTTGCCGCCATGAACAACCGCCAGAAGGAGATGGGCTATAACGCCGCCCAGGAGCTCCTCGCCAATATGGGCATGGACTTCGATGAGCTCCAGCCCAAGGATGTGAAGATGGATCTGGATATATGAGCCCTGCGGCGCATATATTTACCGATACTATATTATAGAAGGGGGCCCGGTATGGACGATTTGAAATATCAGGAGCTCGACAGGCTCGCGATAGAGTTGGACTGCGAGGTGCATCGGGACGAGCCGCTTAGTAAGCACACGAGCTTCAAGATAGGCGGTCCCGTCCGCAGACTTATCACAATATATAATTATGAACCGCTTTCTGGGATACTTCGGGAGCTTTCCCGGCTTGAACTGCCGTACTTCGTACTGGGCAAGGGCTCGAATCTGCTGGCGGGGGATGGGGGATATCCCGGGGTTGCCTTAGTGCTTGAAGGAGTGTTCAACTCGGCAGCGGCGATCTCCATAGAGAATGAAGGCATGACCATACGCTCCGGGGCCGGAGTGAGTTTGGCAGCGACCTGCGTTTTTGCCCGGGACGAAGGCCTGACCGGCCTGGAGTTTGCGTGGCAGATACCAGGCTCCGTGGGCGGCGCGGTGTACATGAACGCCGGGGCCTACGGCGGGGAGATGAAGGACGTAGTCAAGCGTGTCTGGTACATGGACGCTGAGGGCAGGCTTTTGGACTGCACCGGCGAGGAGCTGGGCTTCGGCTACAGAAAGAGCGCCTTTATGGACGGCGGAAAAATCATCACCAGCGCGGAATTTAAGCTAACCCACGGCGACAAAGATGAGATAAAAGCTAGGATGGATGAGCTAAAGGCCCGCCGCCTTGAGAAGCAGCCCTATGACATGCCCAGCGCCGGCAGCACCTTCAAACGCCCCAAGACCGGCTACGCCGCCGCGCTTATAGAGCAGTGCGGGCTGAAGGGCCGAAGGGTGGGCGGCGCCCAGGTCAGCGAGAAGCACACGGGATTTATCGTGAACGCCGGCGGGGCCACCTGTAAGGACGTGCTGGAGCTGATGGAAATAGTCAGAGAGACTGTGCTCAAGAAGACCGGCACACAGCTTGAGCCGGAGGTGCGGATCATCGGGGAGAACTGAGGGACCTTATAGTAAGGGAAGGGATGTGTAAAATGGAATTCGTCATACTCACCGGGCTCTCCGGCGCGGGCAAGACCCAGGCCATGCACTCCATGGAGGACATCGGCTTTTTCTGTGTGGACAACCTGCCCCCGGCGCTGATACCGGTTTTCTATGATCTATGCGCCAAGTCTGAGGGCTCCATGGGCCGGGTGGCGGTGGTGTCGGACACAAGGGGCGGGGAGCTGTTCAAGTCATTTTTCACGGCTATGGAGACCCTGAAGATGGAGGGCAGGCCCTATAAAATACTGTTCTTAGACGCCTCTGAGGACGTGCTGGTGCGGCGCTTTAAGGAGACCCGGCGCAAGCACCCCCTCTCGGACGATTTGGCAGGCTCCTTAGAACAGGCGGTGAAGCTGGAGCGGGACATGCTGGGGCCGGTGCGGGAGAACTCGGACTTTGTGATCGACACCACAAGGCTGTCCCCGGCCCAGCTGAAGGGCCGGATAGCCGAGCAGTTCCTCACAAGCTCCAGCGACTCCATGTCCGTACACTGTATTAGCTTCGGCTTCAAGCACGGCATACCCATGGAGGCGGACCTGGTAATGGACGTGCGGTGCCTGCCAAACCCCTTTTATGACCCGGAGCTGCGCCCGAAGACCGGCCTTGACCCGGACGTGCGGGACTATGTGATGGAGAACAGCGAGACCAGGGGCTTTGTGGAGAGGTACACGGCACTGCTTGACTATCTGCTGCCGCTCTACGAGAAGGAGGGCAAGAGCCAGCTGGTGGTGGCTGTAGGCTGTACCGGCGGGCACCACCGCTCTGTGGCCCTGGCCCAGTACACCTGCGGGTATCTTATTGAGAAGGGCGTCAAGGCCAGCGTCACACATAGGGATATGCTGAAGCATTAGGGGGAAGTATATGTGTTGCATTTTGGTCTGCGGTATACCAGCTTCAGGGAAAAGCTATGTGGCTGGGCAGCTATCGGAGATACTTGGAATACCCATGTTCTCCAAGGACGACATAAAGGAGCGGCTTTTTGATACGGTAGGGTTCCATAGCAGGGAGGAAAAGGTTGCCCTGGGAAACGGGGCCATGGAGATAATGTACTATGCGGCCGGACAGGTGCTGTCAAGGGGCGGAGCAGTTATTCTGGAAAACAACTTTGAGACCGCTTCGATACCTGGCATAAAGAAGCTTATGGAGCGTTTTTGCTGCCAGCCGGTAACAGTCGAACTGACAGGGAAAGCCGATGTGCTTTACGAACGCTTCTTGGCTCGGGACCGGTCCTCCGGGCGGCACCGGGGCCATGTGCTGAATACCTGCTACCCGGAGCTGCCGGGACAGGCTGATACTACTTACGCGCCCATAAGCCTGGAGCAGTTTATAGAGGGCTTTACCAGGCGGGGCATGGCCGGGTTTGACATTGGCGGGCCGCGCATAGTTGTGGACGTGACAGATTTCCGGAGGGTGGACTGCGCCGCCGTGGCGGAGCAAGTAAGGGCGCTGCTATAGCGGAGCTGGGCAAAAAGTTATCTATTGCAGAGGCTGTAAATGTCATTTACTTCACAGATAAAATCCGAATTGTGCAAAATTGAATTGAAAAAGCAATGCTGCCTGCGGGCTGAATGTTACGGTGCTTGGCTTTTTTCCAAGTGCTTTAGCGTGAAGGAGAGCGCCTTCACTACAGAGAATGTCCATGTGGCACGGCGGATGCTGGAACTGGCTGCGGCCGGGGCGGGGGTCTCCCCCCAGATGACCTATGCGGTAAGCCGCAGGAAACAGCCCGCCTATCGTGTCAGCCTGCCGGAGGAGCAGGAGCGGCTCTGGCTGCTAAGGGAGTTTGGGCACAGCGGCACGGAGCCCAGCCTGCGCATAAACCGCGCTGCGCTTGAGGACAGCTGCTGTCAGGTGGCGTTCCTGCGGGGGGTATTCCTGGTGTGCGGGAACGCCACGGACCCCAACAAGGGCTATCACCTGGAGTTTGCCGCGCCGTATAAAAATCTCGCCGGGGATCTGTATGCCTTGCTGGGAGAAGCAGAGACTTTTCAGATAAACCCCAGCATGGTGCGCCGTCCGGGGGGGTATGGCATTTATTTGAAGGACAGCGGGCAGATCGAGAACCTGTTGACCTTTTTGGGAGCCACCGGGGCGTCCATGGAGCTTATGCAGGTGAGGATGTACAAGGAAGTTAAGAATAATATAAACCGCAAGACCAACTTTGAAACTGCCAATATGGACAAGACCTACTCAGCGGCGGCCCGGCAGATTGCGGCAATAGCCGCCATCAGCGACACCGTGGGCCTCTCGTCCCTGCCGGAGAATCTGCAGGAGCTGGCAGCGCTGAGGCTCAACGAGCCAGAGCTCACCCTGCGGCAGCTGGGGGAGAGGCTGGGCATCAGCAGGAGCGGGGTGAACCATAGGCTCCAGAAGCTCCTGGAGCAGGGGGAGAAGATACTGAAGGAGAAGGGTGTAGATGGGGTCATGTAGCTTAAAATAAGCTTATGTAAACCACAGTACAGAGGGGAGTGGCAGGAAAAATGGCTTTCGCACATCTGCACGTGCACACTGAGTACAGCCTTCTTGACGGGGCCTGCAGGATAGAGCGCCTTCTGGACAGGGCGAAGGCGCTGGGCCAGGAGGCGGTGGCGATAACGGACCACGGCAATATGTACGGCGTGGTGGACTTTTACAAGGCGGCGGGAAAGCGGGGGATAAAGCCCATAATCGGCTGCGAGGTCTATGTGGCCAAGCGCACCCGCTTTGACAAGGCCAGCGACCTGGACCGGGAAAACCGCCATCTTGTGCTGCTGTGCGAAAACCAAACGGGCTACCACAACCTTATCGCCATGGTGTCAAAGGGGTGGATAGAGGGCTTCTACAACAGGCCGCGCATAGATTTTGAGCTTATGCGGGAGCACAGCGAGGGGCTTATCGCCCTGTCGGCCTGCGTGTCCGGCGAGATACCCCGGGCCCTTCTCAGGGGGGACTATGAGGAGGCCAGGGAGGCCGCACTGCGGTACAGGGAGATATTCGGGCCGGAGAATTTCTTTCTTGAGCTCCAGGACCATGGGCTGAGTGATGAGCAATATGTAAACCCGGGCATTGTAAAGCTTTCCCGGGAGACAGGCATCCCCATGGTAGTCACCAACGACTGCCACTATATCGCCCCCGAGGACCAGGAAATGCACAGGGTGCTCATGTGCATACAGACAGGCCGCACCATCGAGGAGGAGGGAGGCCTTGAATTCGGTTCAGGGGAGCTGTATTTAAAGACCGAGGAGGAAATGCGCGCCCTGTTCCCCGAGTACCCCGAGGCCGCGGACAATACGGTCAAAATAGCGGAGCGCTGCAATGTGGAGTTCGAGTTCGGCAAGACCAAGCTGCCAAAGTTCAGCACCCCCGACGGCTCCCCGAATCAGGAGTTTTTTGAACGCATCTGCCGGGAAGGGCTTGAAAACAGATACGGCAAAGACCCCGGCAGGGAGCTTATCGACCGGCTGGAGTATGAGATAAGCACCATAACCCAGATGGGCTATGTAAACTACTACCTGATAGTCTGGGACTTTATACGGTACGCCAAGAGCGTGGGAATTCCAGTGGGCCCAGGCCGGGGCTCAGGTGCGGGGAGCATAGCAGCCTACAGTATCGGTATCACCAATATCGACCCGGTGCGCTACAGCCTTATCTTCGAGCGCTTCTTAAACCCCGAGAGGGTGAGTATGCCTGATTTCGACATAGACTTCAGCGACGAGCGCAGGGACGAGATAATAGAATATGTGCTGGAGAAGTACGGCGCGGACCATGTGGCCCAGATCGTCACCTTCGGCACCATGGCTGCAAGGTCGGCAATAAGGGACGTAGGCAGGGCCATGGCTATCCCCTTTAACAAGGTGGACCAGGTGGCGAAGCTGGTGCCCCCAGACCTTGGCATGACCCTTGAGAGGGCCCTGAAGTCCTCCAGGGATTTCAGGGACAGATGTGAGTCCGACCCCCAGGTAAAGGCCCTGGTGGGCATGGCAATGAAGGTGGAGGGAATGCCCCGGCATGCGGCGACCCATGCGGCGGGGGTGCTCATAACGGACAGGCCGGTGATGGAATATGTGCCCCTGGCAAGGAACGACAACGTGGTAGTCACCCAGTTCACCATGACTACAGTGGAGGAGCTGGGGCTGCTGAAAATGGACTTTTTGGGGCTTAGGAACCTGTCTGTCATAGACAACGCCGAAAAGCTCATACGAAGGTCCCAGCCGGATTTCTCCATGGAAAGCGTGCCGCCGGACGATAGGGAGACCTTTGAAATGCTTGCCGCTGGGCACACTGTGGGGGTCTTCCAGCTTGAGTCCGCTGGCATGACCCGGCTGGTGGTACAGTCCCAGGCAAAGTGCATAGAGGACCTGATAGCGATAATCTCCCTGTACCGCCCGGGGCCCATGCAGTTTATCCCAATGTACATTGAGAATACCCGGGACCCCTTAAAGGTCAAGTATCAGCACCCCCTTTTAAAGCCAATACTTGACGTGACCTTTGGCTGCATTATCTATCAGGAGCAGGTAATGCAGATATTCCGTGACCTTGCCGGGTACTCCCTTGGCAGGGCCGATATCGTGCGCAGGGCCATGTCGAAGAAAAAGCACGATGTGCTGGAGAAGGAGCGGCAGATATTTATCCACGGACAGCGCCGGGAGGACGGGAGCTGGGAGGTGGAGGGCTGCCTTAAAAGGGGCGTGGACGAGGCCACAGCCGAGACCCTATTCCGGGAGATCCAGGACTTCGCCTCTTATGCCTTTAATAAGGCCCACGCGGCGGCGTATGCTGTGGTGGCCTACCAGACGGCCTACTTAAAGTGCCGGTACCCCAGAGAGTATATGGCGGCCCTGCTCTCAAGCGTTCTGGGCAGCACCGGCAAGGTGGCGGAGTATATGGAGGAGTGCAGGCGGCTGGAGCTGGCGGTGCTGCCTCCCCATGTGAACTACAGCGGCGTCGGCTTTACGGTGGACGGCAACAGCCTGCGCTTTGGGCTGGCGGCGGTGAAAAACCTGGGCCGCTCGGTGATAGCCAGGATGGAGCAGGAGCGCGAGGGCGGCGGCAGGTTTACATCCTTCAGGGACTTCTGCAAGCGCATGACCGGCAAGGACATGAACCGCAGGGCCATTGAGAGCCTTATAAAGTGCGGGGCTCTGGACGGCCTCGGGAACAACCGCCGGGAAATGCTCATAGGGCTAGAGGGGGTCCTGGCCCAGCTGGACGGGGACCGCCGCCGGAACATTGAGGGACAGATGGGCTTCTTCGACTCGCCCCAGCTCTCCGGCGTGGAGGGTGAGGAGCCGCTGACAAGGGCCGAGGATTTCCCCCAACTGGAGAAGCTGGCCCAGGAGAAGGAGGTCACCGGCATGTACCTGAGCGGGCACCCCATGTCCGCCTACGCGGAGCTGTACGCCGGGGGCAGGTACGCAAGGAGCAGCGATATCCTGCTCAGCGCCCAGGAGGAAGCCGGGGATACGGCTTATTCCGATGGACAGCGGGTGTCCATGCTGGCCATAGTCACGTCGGTGCGCAGGAAGGACACTCGCTCGGGCATGACCATGGCCTTTGCCACTTTGGAGGATATGTCCGGCGCTGTAATGGGACTGATATTCCCCAGCGTCCTAGAGCAGTACGGTAACCTGCTCTATGAGGGTGCTGTGGTGGAGGCCCGGGGGCGGCTGAGCTTCCAGGAGGATAAGGAGCCGGAGCTCCTGTGCGATAGCCTTTCAGAGCCACCAAAGCCCGGCGGGGAGGCCAGAGGTACAAAAAGATCCTCTCCGCCGGGGCTGTACCTCCGGGTGGACTCGGAGGGGGACCCAAGGCTCAAAAAGGCCATGCAGTATGTGGATATATTCGACGGCGGACGCTACGACGTGTTTATTATGTTCAGGGACACCGGGAAGGTGGAGCGCGCCCCGGAAAAGTACAGGGTGGACGTCAGCCGTCAGCTTATGACGGCGCTGGGGCGGCTGCTCGGAAGCGGGAACGCCCGGTATGTTGATGGAGGCTGAGGGGAAGGCCGAAAATATTGCCAAAACGCAAATATGTCCCCCTAAAATATCAACTAACCCCTTGATAATTCCGGCAGATTTGGTATAATTAAAGGGTAAAACAGTTAATGACCGGGCGGCTCCATGCCCCCGGGTAAAACTTGGAGGGAACAAAAATATGGGAGCAAAAACAATAGCAGTATTGACCAGCGGCGGCGACGCCCCGGGCATGAATGCGGCTGTCCGTGCAGTGGTGCGCAGCGCCATCTCCTTCGGCATGAGCGTCTACGGTGTCATGCGCGGGTATAACGGCCTTCTCAACGGTGACATCAAGGAGATGAATATGCGCAGCGTCTCCGATATCATCCAGCATGGCGGCACGTCCCTGTTCACCGCCCGCAGTCCTGAGTTCAACACCAACGAGGGTGTTCAGAAGGCAGCGGATTTCTGCCGCGCAAAGGGCATTGAGGGCGTGGTCGTCATTGGCGGCGACGGCTCCTTCAGGGGGGCAAGGGACCTGTGCGGCGCGGGGATACCCTGCATCGGCGTACCCGGCACCATCGACAACGACATCGCCTGCACAGACTACACTATCGGCTACGACACGGCCCTGAACACCGCCATGGAGATGATCGACCGTATCCGCGACACCACCGAGTCCCACGACCGCTGCAGCGTTGTGGAGGTAATGGGCCGCCGCTGCGGCGATATCGCCCTGCATACCGGTATTGCCGTGGGAGCTATGGCTACCTTGGTGCCCGAGGTGCCCTATGACTTCCAGAGGGATATTGTTGACCGCATGAAGGCCGCCCAGCAGACCGGCAAGCGGCATTACATCATAGTTGTAGCCGAGGGCGTGGGCCATACCCAGGAGCTCACTGAGCGTATCCAGGCGGCCACCGGCATTGAGAGCCGCGCCACTGTCCTGGGCCACGTGCAGCGCGGCGGCTCCCCGACCCTCCGGGACCGCGTGGTCGCCAGCCGCATGGGTTACCATGCTGTGGAGTTGCTGTATAACGGCGCTTCCAACCGGGTCGTGGCCCTTAAGGGCGAGCAGGTGGTAGACTTTGACATCACCGAGGCTCTGAATATGCCCAGGATTTTTGACGAGAACCTTTACAGGGTCTCTGCAAGGCTGTCCATTTAAGGTATGCTAACGTGAAAGCTTTTAACGAGCTTGTTCTTGTGAATTATTCCCACCCGGACTGCATACCCCTTTGTGGAGCGATGTATATGTGAAGCAATAGTTTGCTTGTAAAATAAATCAGGACAGACCGCTTTACGGGGTCTGTCCTGATTTTTATTATACTTTTTATTCGTGCCTCAGCGCGTCGATGGGGTTAAGGTTAGCCGCCTTTATAGACGGTATCAGTCCGAAGATTATCCCGATGACCATGGAGAACACCACGCCGAAGATTATGGCCGGCACGCTTATTGCCACAGGCGTCTCCGCGATCCTGGAAATGACCTCCGCGAGGCCGATGCCGGTCCCCACGCCCAGCAGGCCGCCCATGCTTGTGAGCACCGCCGCCTCAGTGAGGAACTGCCAGAGTATCCGGCTTTTCTTGGCCCCGATAGCCTTCTTCAGGCCTATCTCCCGGGTGCGCTCGGTTACGGACACCAGCATTATGTTCATAACGCCGATACCGCCTACAAGCAGGGAGATGCTGGCTATCCAGACAAGCTGCTGGTTTGTAGCGTTAGAGAGGTCCTGAAGCTCCTTGGCCTGTTCCAGGGTGTCCTCAGCCTTGTACTGGATGCCGTTTGTGTTGGTGTTATAGGTGTTCAGCAGATCCGCCACAGCCTTGCCCGCCGCGGACATGGCCTCGGTATAGCTCACCTGCACCGCGACCTCCTTGGGCTCGTCATAGGAGAACAGCGCGGGCCAGAGCACATCCGGCAGGAAGACCGCACCGGAGTTCCTGGAGTTCATATAGGTGTAGTAGTCCTCGATGGAGTTGATCACCGGCTCGAACTTCGTGTCCAGTTCCACCACGCCCACCACCACCAGGGCGATGGAGTTGCACTCGATCGTCTTGCCGATGGGATCCTCGCCCTGGA
The DNA here is from genome assembly GCA_947572385.1 of uncultured Clostridia bacterium. Lineage (GTDB taxonomy): Bacteria > Bacillota > Clostridia > Oscillospirales > Acutalibacteraceae > Acutalibacter. Next base: position 26,473 of record CANPBX010000019.1, on the reverse strand, counting down.
ACAGGCTCTTTGCGGCGTTATCGTCCAGTATCACCACCGGCCTGAAGCCGCTCAGGTCATTGGGCACGAACATGCGCCCCTTTTTGATAACATAGCCGCAGGTCTCAAAATAACTGTCGTCAATGCCGTAGGTGGAGCAGCCGGAGAGGCTGGCGTTGCCGTAGAAATAGGTGCTGGAGTAACCGTCCTGGCGCTTGGTATAGGCCGTAGCCGCCGTCACGTTTGGAAGGCTCCCGATCGCCTCAAGCATTTCCTCGGTCATAAGTGGTACGCCGTCCGGGATCCCCTCATAGTCGATAGTATAGGGATAGCTGCCGTCGGTGGTATGGTAGAGCTGTATGCGGGTCACATTGTTTCCCGCGCCGATAAGATTCTGCTTTATCTGCTCGTTTGTGCCCTTGATGGTGGACACAATGGAGATAATGGAGGCAATGCCGATGATTATGCCCAGCATTGTCAGGAACGAGCGCATTTTATGGGCCCAAATGCCCTGGAATGACAGGCGTATATTCTCAATCAAGGATTATCCCCCCTCCGTTTTCCGTCTCAAAGGTAACGCCGTCCTCGGTCCTGCCGGTTATCACGCCGCCCTCAGGCAGGGCAGCGCCGGTATCTCCTGGATCGCCGGTATCGTCGCCTGCAGTGCTGTCGCCGTCTACAGCGTCATCCGCGGCGCCGGTGACGTCATCCATAGTGCCGTCGCCATCCGCAAGACCGCCGGATGTATCCGGGAGGCTTTCAAGACCGCTGCTGGATCCATCCTCACCGCTGTCCTCAGGGAATGGGGGCTCGCCGCTCTCCTGGAGCACGCACCGCACGCCCTCCTTAACATCCTGCCCATAGGGGAAGGCAATGAAATCCTCCCCGGTGACCCCGGACTTTATCTCCAGGGCATAGCTGCCAAGGCTCTTGCCCACGGTGACATAGGATTTCATGAGCCGGTTGTTTTTACCGGCCTTCATCACATAGTAGCCGGAGTCGTCCTCGCGTATATACATCCTCTCAAGATACAGGGCGTCCATGCTGCTGGCGTCGTTGACACTAAGGGTTATCTCCACCCAGCTGCCGCTCTGTATGGTGTCGTCGGCATCCATGAGCACCGCAGTAAACTCATAGAAGGAGTTATTTGGGTTGGTGTCTGAGGACCAGGAGCCGCCCTCGGTGGGGTAGTCTGAGATAGACAATATCTGGGCCGAGTAGGTCATGCCATTTGACCAGGAGTTCACAGTGACCTGGTCGCCTATATTTACGCTCCCCAAGAGTGACTCGCTGATAGTACCGCTGACATAATACCGCTGGGCGCCGGATACCACCAGGAAGGGCCTGCCCTCAGAGGTGGCTGTGTCTATGTCAATAAGCGTGCGCACCTGCCCGTCAACCGTGCTGAGCACCGTGGAGTTCTCCAGGGCCCTGTTGGCCTTATCCAGGTCGAGCTGGGCCTGCTTCATGTCGTGCTGGAGATTGGTTATCTCCCGCTTCTTGGCCTTGATCAGGTCGTCCAGCTCCTTCTTGGTGTAGTTCATGTGGTTATAGTTATCCGGCTCCGGGGTGGGCTTTGGGGTAGGAGTCGGCGTAGCCGCGGCCTTCTCCTGGGCCGGGGAGTTCACAGCGTCTGTGAGCACATCTGTAGCGGTGGCAACCCCTTTTATGATACCCGGCAGGTTTACAGAGCCCGAGAAGCCTGTGCCGTCTATGGTGACCTTGGAGATAAGGCCGCCGTAGTTTGAGTCGTGCTCCCGGACCTCAAACACCGCCGCAAAGGGGGAGATGAGCTTAAAGGCCGGGGGAGTGGGGGACTCGGTGGGTGCCGGGGTAGGAGTCTCTGTGGGCTCCGGGGTAGGGGTCTCCTCAGGCCCCGGCTCCGGCGCGGGGGTCTCTGTAGGCTCCGGAGTGAAGGTGGGCTCCGGGCTCATAGTGGGCTCGCCTGTGGACAGCAGGCCCATCATCAGCTTCATAAAGTCCGGGGTCAGCTTATAGCCGTCCTTACATAGGAACACATAGGGGTCCGAAGAGGTGCCGCTGCCCCTGTAGGGCACCGAGTCCAGCGTCAGCTCAGAGTAAATATTCACGTCCGGGGTGGGGAAGGGGGTGGGCGTGGGCTTCGGCGTAGGTGTCGGGGTGGGGGTAGGCTTTTTGGTGGGCTTTGGCGTGGGGGTGACGCGCGGCTTCGGCGTAGGTGTCGGCTCAACATATGCCTTGGTCTTCTGCAGCTTTTTGAGCTGCCTGTTGGCCTCGTCTATGCGTACCTGCACCTGCTGCTGGGCCACTGTCTTTGCCTCCACGTCCAGCTCCAGGGCCTCCCTGTTATACTGGAGGAGCGGGTCGCCTATGGCGACGCTCTGGCCCTCCTCAACAAATATCTCGCTTATGGATTTGGAGCTGTCGGGAAATAGCTCCTGCATATAGTCCGGGACGATGTTGCCGCTGGTAGTGGTGTCGCTGCCCCAGTAGCCTGTGCTCAGATAGGCCATGGGCTGGACCTCAACGGTCTTCTGGTCGTTTCGGTAGTTCATATACTGTACGGCGCCGATAATGGAGCCGGCGATCATAACAGACGTGACCCCCAGTATGATCAGGCGCTTTTTCAGTTTCTTTTTATTCATTGGCTGGACCCTCCCCTTTTGCGGGCCCGGACGGGTCCTGCTTTTTGTTCAGCGCCTCAAGCTGGCGCTCAAGGGACTCGATAATGGTCTGCCCGCTTATCTCCTCCCTGGAGGGCTCCGGGGGCTTCGTCGCTGCCGGAGCTGCTGCCGGGGCCGGGACCTGCGGGGGGGGCGTCTGCACAGAGGGCGCGGGGGCCGAAGGAGCCGCCTCTGCGCCGCTGTCTGCCGGGGCCTTGGCCTTATGCTTTCCTGGCTTTGGCAGCTTCGGCAGTTTCGGAGCTTTGATCCTGGGGGTGACTATCTCCCTGGTCCTGTCTACCGCTGGGGCCGGGGCCTTTGCCACAGCTGGGCCTGCCGCAGCTGGAGTTGGATCTGCCGCGGGCTTTGAGGTGACGGGCTTTCCAGAGGAATTTACCAGCAGGCCGTCCCTGATATGCAGCGTGCGCTTTGCGTGGGCAGCTATCTCGGGCTCGTGGGTTATCATGACTATGGTGACGCCCTCGTCGTTAAGGCTCTGGAAGATCTCCATTATCTGCTCGCCGGAGCGGGTGTCCAGGGCGCCGGTGGGCTCGTCGGCCAGAAGTATCTTCGGGCTGTTCACAATGGCCCTTGCTATGGCGACCCTCTGGCACTGTCCGCCGGAGAGCTGGGTGGGCTTAAATTCCGTGCGGTCCCCAAGGCCCACCCGCTCCAGGGCGCGGCGGGCTATGGCCTGGCGCTCCTTGCGGCGCACCCCGGCGTATAAGAGGGGCAGGGCCACATTGTCAAGGGCTGACTGCCTGGAAAGAAGGTAAAAGCTCTGGAAAACAAAGCCGATGCTGTGCAGCCGCACCTCGGACATACGCTTCTCGCTGACCCCGGCTATGTCCTCCCCCTCAAGGATGTACTCCCCGGAGGTGGCGCTGTCAAGGCAGCCGATTATATTCATAAGGGTGGTCTTGCCGGAGCCGGAGGGCCCCATTATCGCCAGGTACTCCCCCTCCTCGACGGTGAGGGAAATGCCCCCCAGCACCGGTACCTCCAGCTTACCCTGCAGATAGGTCTTATAGATGTCTCTGAGCTCAAGCATCATTCTACAGGTTCACCCCCAGCAGCTCCGTCCTCGGACCGGGGCATGATCATATCTGCGCCGTCAGAGGGGGAGGATTCCCCGCCCTCGGTAAAGCCGTCGTCAGCATAAGTGTCATCGCCGCCCTCGGTATAGCCGTCGCCGGTATCAGCTCCGTCACCGACGTCGGGGGACATGCCGTCGTCCTGACCGGGGTCGGTCATACCGGGCTCCATATCCGTGGTGCCGTTGGAACCGTCGATATCGGGTGTCGCAATGGCGCTGGCGTCGGTGGTGGTGGGCCCTCCGGCTATCAGGTCCTCCGTAGGCATGGCGATATAGTCGGAGGCTGAAAGGCCGCTTAGGATCTCATACAGGTCCTCGCCCTGGTCGTACTGACCCAGCATTACCGGGCGCAGCTCCAGCTTCTCCTCCTCGTCGCGGCACCAGACAAAGCCGCTGCCGCTGTCCTCCTCGTCTATCACCAGGTACATGGCGGGCAGCCACATACCCTTATGGGTCATGGAGGCCCCGGTATCCGGCTCGATATACACGTGCTGTCCCAGCATAAGGCCCTCGGGGGACTCCAGCACCACATAGAAGTTGTACTTGGAGGCCTTCTCTCCGGTCTCCGGACCGTAGTACATATTGTTATTATCCTGGACGGGCTCATGCTCAACGGACTCAACGGTGCCCCTCCAGCGGGCGTTGGGGTCTACCCTTGAGCGGACCGTCACGGCCTGGCCCTCCATAATGGCCCCCATGTTCATTTCGGTTATAGTGCCCTTGATCCTGAACTCCCCTGAGGAGAGTATGCTTATAAAGGGCAGCGGGTTGCCCTGGGAGTCGGTGGAGGGGGTGAGGTTTACCTGCTGCACGGTGCCCTCCACCTCGGCAAAGACCTGGGTGTTCTCCTGGGAGCTGCGCAGCTTGTCGAGCTCGCTCTGCTTTACAGACCGCTGGTACTCCTGGGTCTTTATCTGCAGCTCCACGGACTGTATCTCAACGGTATACTTAAACTGGTCGTCCTTGCTGGCGTCCTTCTGCTCCTTTTCAAGCTGGGTCTTCTGCTCCTGGAGGGTAGTCAGCTGGTTGCTTATGCCCTCCAGCTCCAGCTCGGCCTGGCGGATGGAAAGGTCTATCTCGCCGGTGTCATAGGAGAACAGCGGGTCGCCTATATAGACCTGGTCCCCCTCGGACACGATCACTTCGGAGACCGTGCGGCTCTCGTCCTTGTTTACCTTTGTCACCTTCTGGGGCTCCACCAGCCCGGAGTACCTGGGGTCCGTGTCGGACATCACGCCGGTGATGGAGGATACCGGGGCCACATACACAGGGGGCGCGTTCTTCGCGTCCAGGTACCCCTTGAGCCAGAAAAACCATACGCAAAGGGCTATGGCGATCACAGCCACAGCAACGCCCGCGGCTATAAGCCGCTTATCCACCTTGCGTGCAGCGGGCTTGCGCATGGGCAGGTTCGTGGACCTGGGAGCCATATGCGCCGCCTCGTGGGGGGCAGAAGGCTGCGCGGCAGGTTGCTGTGCAGAAGTCTGCTGCATGTGCTGTGGGTTTTGCTGGGCGGGCTGGACCGGCTGCTGTTCAGTATGCTGCTGTGCAGCAGGTCGTTGAGTAGCATTTTGCTGGGCAGCACTTTGCTGTCCGTTACCCTGTTGGACAGCGGGCGGCTGGGCCTGGGGCTTTTGCTCCCCGTGCCTGGGCGGGGCGGGCTTCTGTGCCTGCTCCGGTACTGGTCTATGTTCCATGTTCTGATTATCCATATGCAAAGGCGCTCCTTTATGCCAGATTCTCACAATACATTCCTTTATATTATACATCATCCAGGACCGTATATCAACCGGTTTTGCCCATCATATTTTAATTTATTTTTAATAAACTGTTAATTTGCCCACGATTTTCCAGAGGGTTGCTTTTGCCGGGGATTTCCGCTATACTTTAGACTGAGAATAACACCAGGAGGTAAGCATATGGCAAAGAAATTTTATGCCGTCCGTATAGGCAGGGACGGCGCAGGGATATACGAGACCTGGGACAAGTGCAGGGCCCAGGTCCACGGCGTGGCGGGGGCCATATACAAAAGCTTCCCCACCCGTCAGGAGGCCGAGGCTTTCATAGAGGGTGGGGAAGCGGCCAGTACAGCCGGCGCGCAGGGAGCTTTCGAGGGCGCGGTGGCCTATGTGGACGGAAGCTACGACAAGCTCACAGGGGACTTCTCCTGCGGGGCAGTCCTGTTTTATGAGGGCAGTGAGCTCACCTTCTCAGAGCGCTTCACGGACCCCGGGCTCTCCTCGATGCACAACGTGGCGGGGGAGATAATGGGAGCCCTCACGGTGATCAGGTACTGCCTTGAGCATGGCATACCGGCCCTTGAGATACACCACGACTATGAGGGCGTGGCCCACTGGGCCACAGGCAGCTGGAGGGCCAATAAGCCCGGGACCAAGGACTATGCCGCCCAGTGCAGGGCCGCGTCGGAGCATATAAAATTGAGCTTTGTGAAGGTGAAGGGCCACTCCGGGGACAAGTATAACGACATGGCGGACTCCCTGGCAAGGGAAGCCCTCGGCCTCTGACTTTAACCCTTAACAGCCCTCTCCAGCCGCTCTAAGGCCTTCATGAGCACGTCCTTGGGCACAGCCAGGTTTACCCGCTCGAAGCCGGCGCCCTCGTCCCCGAACATATACCCTTCGTCCAGGAACAGCTCGGCCTCCACCATCATGGCCTCCAGCTCCTCCTTGGTTTTCCCAAGGGCAGTACAGTCCAGCCACAAAAGGTAGGTGCCCTGGAGCTCAACGGCCTTTATCTCAGGCAGCCTCTCCCCGATAAAGTCCACAGCCATACGGCGGTTGCCGTCAATGACCTGGATCATCTCGTCGACCCACTCCTCACAGCGGGTATACGCAATGCGGCAGGCCTCCAGCCCCAGGGCTGAGGGGCCGCCGAAGCCGAGCACTTCCTGGAAGCGCCCGCGGTCCTCATCACCCGGGATAATAATATTTGAGGTCTGCATTGTCGCCAGGTTAAAGGTCTTGCTGGGAGCGGTGCAGACTATTATATTGTCCGAGGGCTCAGCCACGTTATGTATGGTCGTGTGCTCAAACCCGGGCATGATAATGTCAAAATGTATCTCGTCGCTGATAATGCGCACATTATTCCTGCGGCAGATGTCGCAGATCCTCTTGAGCTCGGCGGCGCTCCAGACCCTGCCCACCGGGTTATGGGGGCTGCAAAGAATGAACATTTTGTTATTGTCGTCTTTGCAGAGCTTTTCAAACAGGTCAAAGTCGATGGTATAGGCGTTGCCTTTGTAGACAAGCGGACAGCGAACTATTTCGCAGCCATGGTTTTCAATAGCCATATAGAAGGGATAGTACACGGGCGTAAAGGTTATGACCCCTTCGCCGGGCTCACAGAAAGCCTTCACAGAGACCTTCAGGGCCTCCACAACGCCGTGGGTGCCCACGATCCACTGGGGCTCTATATGCCAGCCGTGGTGCTTCTCCATCCAGGCGCAGACAGTGCCAAGATACTCCTCTGTGGGTCCGGTATACCCCAGGATATGGGTGTCCATAAACTCCTTCAGGCCCTCGGCTATCTCGGGGGGGTTCTTAAACTCCATGTCCGCAACGGACAGGGGCACCGGGCTGTACGAGAGCTCGGGCTTCTTGCGGCGCATTTCGTCCCATTTGCCGCTGCCGTGGGTAGAACGGTCCACAAGGGTCTCGAAATCGTACTTCATTTTGCATACGCTCCTTTAGTTTTTTATATTATTGTTCAGAACAGGACTGACAAGCTCCATCGGGACGAACTGCCCCCCGATAACCTGCTTCTGCCTGCTGAAAAAGCTGCCGTGGTAGTCCGTGCCGCCGGAGATAAAGAGCCCGCGCTCATGGCAAAGTGAGATAAGCTCCTCCTGCAGCCCGAAGCCGTGGAGCGGGTGTATACACTCCACGCCGTCCAGCCCGGCCATGAGCAGCCCCTCGAGCTCGCTCCAGAAGGGGCTGCTGTCGGAAGCATACTGGTCGCAGGGTATCTGCTCCCCGGGGTGGGCAAGTATGGCCGCCCCGCCGGCTCCCCTGACGGCATCTATAGCCTCCTTGAGGCTGATGAATTTAATAGAATTGGTCTTAAACCCATACTGGCCGTAGTATTTAAGCCCCTCCCGCAGGGACTGGGTGACTCCTGTATCCAGCAGGTAGTTGAGCAGCTTCCAGCCGCCCCGCCCTGCCGGTATCTCATACCTATGGTAATCAGGCTCGGATACCCCCAGCCCGTCCTGCTCCATGAGCCTGAGCAGGTCCAGGTTATACTCCTCCTGCACCTTGGCATTATAGGCGCAGGCTTCCAGAAGCTCACGGTTTTTGTAGTCGACGCCAAGCCCAAGCATATGGTACTGTTTCCCGCCGTGTATAACGTCCAGCTCCACGCCGGGGAGCAGCTTCACCCCCAGTCGCTCCCCCTCCAGGAAGGCATCTTCGGTATAGGCGGCAAGGGTGTTGTGGTCTGTTATTGAGATGAGGGAGACATTGTTCCGCTCCGCCAGCGCCAGGACTTCATATACTGAAGCGCTGCCGTCGGAGAGATCGGTGTGTACGTGCAGATCGGCGAATCGTTTCATTTTCATTCTACCCCCGCCCTCATACAAAACTCCCTCATGCAGCAGTCCCCGCAAAGGGCTTTCCTGGCAGTACACACGGCCCTGCCGTGGAGCACCAGCCTGTGGCAGAAGTTATTGGATTCCTCCGGCGGCAGCACTGCCCGCAGGTCCCGCTCCACCTTCTCGGGGGCCTTGCTCTTTGTGAGCCCCAGCCGGCCGGATATCCTTATGCAGTGGGTGTCGGTGACGACGGCGGGCTTATGGTACACGTCCCCTAGTATCAGATTGGCGGTCTTCCGGCCCACCCCCGGAAGGCTCAGAAGGTCCTCCATATTGTCCGGGACCTTTCCGCCGAAGCTGTCCCGGATCCTTTTGCAAGCCCCCAGAATATCCCTGGCCTTGGCCCTGAAGAACCCGCATGAGTGTATCAGCTCCCCTATCTCCTCCTCGCTGCCCTCACAGAAGGCGTCGAGGGTGGGGAAACGCTCAAAGAGCGCGGGGGTCACAAGGTTCACCCGGGCGTCGGTGCACTGGGCGGCAAGCCTTACGGAAATGAGCAGCTGCAGGGGGTCATCATAGTCCAGCGAGCATAAAGCGTCCGGGTACTCGGCCTTCAGTGACTCCACGGCTTTTACTGCCAGATCCTGAGTAGTCATTTGAATCAGTCCTTTTTAGATCGTTTTCTATTATAATACTACAAATTCCGTCGGTTGACAAGCGCAAAAAGCGAATATATGATACGAAAAAGGGAGTGTTATGGAATGACCTCAGCTTTCCTGCAGCTTACCGCCCTTATGACAATGACAATAGACCATATTGGCTACCGCCTTTTTCCCGGGACAGAGCTTTTGCGCATGATAGGCAGGCTCAGCTTCCCCCTGTTCGTCTTTATGCTCACCGAGGGTTTCGTGTACACCGGCAGCCAAAAGAACTACCTGAAAAGGCTGGCCCTGTTCGCACTGCTGTCTGAGGTGCCATATAAGCTCTTTACCAGCGGCCCCTACTGGCGGGAGGCGCTGGCGCGCAACTCGGTATCGAATGTCTTCTACGAGCTCATTCTCATCTTCACAGCCCTCTGGGGCATTAAGCTCGCCAAGGATAAGCACTGGCTCTATTCTGCCATAACTGTGCTTAGCGTAGTGCTCTCATGGGCCGCGGGGACCATGTACGGCGCTTACGGCGTGCTCATGGGCATCTGCTTCTACATATTCCGGGAAAAGCGATGGGCCGGCGCGTTGTGCCTTTGCCTGCTCACGGCCTGGTACTGCTGGGAACGTGGAAGCGTGTTCCAGATCTACGCCATGCTTGCGGCTGCGCCGATGCTTCTCTATAACGGCAGGCAGGGCAGGAGGCTGCCAAGATATTTCTCTTACATATTTTACCCGGCCCATTTGCTCGTGATATACGGCATATACTGTCTGATTTGACTTGATAATTTCCGGGAAATATGGTAAACTCAAAGGGTAATATAAATGAGTATTGAAATGAGTATTGGGGGAGCGCAATGGTGACCTATGAGCAGATAAGAAACGACCGGGCCATTAAGACCTATATCACACAGGCCGACGCGTCTATGGCGGCGCTGGGCTTTACGGAGCACAGCTTCGCCCACGTGGGCCGGGTGGCGGCAGTGGCGGGGGACATACTCTCGGAGCTGGGCTACCCGGAGAGGCGGGTGGAGCTGACGAAGATAGCCGGGTACCTCCACGATATCGGCAACCTGGTAAACCGGGTGGACCACAGCCAGAGCGGGGCGGTGATGGCCTTCAGGCTCCTTGACAATATGGGCTTCCCTCCCGACGAGATAGCCCTTATCGCCACAGCCATCGGCAACCACGACGAGGGCACCGGCGTGCCCGTGAGCCCCGAGGCCGCGGCACTTATTATAGCGGACAAGTCCGACGTGCGCCGCACAAGGGTGCGCAGCAAGGACGTCCACACCTTCGACATCCACGACCGGGTGAATTACTCGGTCACAGACTCAAGGACCGTGATAGACAGGGACAGCGGCGCCATCTGGCTGAAGCTTGAGGTGGATCCGGCCTTCAGCTCGGTTATGGAGTATTTCGAGATATTCATGGCCCGGATGATGCTCTGCCGCAAGGCGGCGGGGAAGCTGGGGCTGGAGTTCAAGCTGGCTATAAACGGCCAGGAGCTGATATAGGGGGGAATATGCAGTATTGCGGAAAATGCCGCAGGGTATGCGGTGAGGGCATTGAAAAATGTCCCGGCTGCCGGAGCAGGAAGCTCCGCCCGGCAGGAGATGGGGACGAGGTGTTCCTCTGCTGCGCGGATATGTACGCCGCGGGCAGGATCAACGGGGCCCTTATAGAGGCGGGGATCAAGAGCCGGCTCGAGAGCGCGGGCAGCGCATATTTCAACTTCGACAGCAGCTCCAGCCCCACGGATCAGAATATATACGTGCCCTATGGCGGCCTTGATAAGGCAGGCGAGATAGCCGCCGCTGTCTCGAGGGAGGTGGAGCTGGAGCGCTCCCCGGAGGAGGACGGCGAAGGGAACAGGCCGGGGGCAAAGCGGATCGCCTGCGAGGTGCTGTCCGTGGCGGCGTTCCTGGCCCTTATAATGCTGGCGGTATACGGCGCCGACAGCCTTGCGGCCTGGCTGAAGGGCATGCTCGGAATGGGATAGGACGTAGAAAACTTAATGGGAAGGGGTAAAGCCATGCTTAAAAAGGAGACGGCGGACGCTTACATATCGATACTGAGGGAGGAGCTTGTCCCGGCTACAGGCTGTACGGAGCCCATAGCCCTGGCCTACTGTGCCGCAAGGCTCAGGGAGGTGCTGGGGGAGGCCCCAACGAGGGTAGAGGCCCGGGTCTCAGGGAACATGATCAAAAATGTAAAGAGCGTGATCGTGCCGAATACCGGCGGCAGGAAGGGCATAAGGGCCGCTGTAGCGGCGGGGATAGTAGCCGGGGACCCGGGGCTGAGGCTCCAGGTGATAGCCTGTGTGCCCAGGGACAGGCATAGGGACATAGGGAAATACATGGAGTCCACGCCCATCGACATAATCTGCGCCGATACCCCAAGGCTCCTTGACATCTGCCTTACAGGCTGGGCGGGGGGCCATAGGGCCCTGGTGCAGATAGCCGACAGCCACAGCAATATAGTCCGGGAGGAGCTGGACGGCAGGGTGCTGCTGGAGAAACCTGACAGCGGCTCCATGGAGGACGGCGCTGCGGGCCGGGGCTTCATGCGCGTGGAGGATATCGTTGAGTTTGCGGACACCGTGGACCTGTCGGGGATAGAGTGCCTTTTGGAGCAGCAGGCAGACTGCAACACGGCTATAGCCAGGGAGGGGATAAAGGGGGATTGGGGGGCCAATATAGGCTCGGTTCTCCTGAACGACTATCCCGAGGACATTAAAAACGAGGCCAAGGCCTGGGCCGCGGCGGGCAGTGACGCCAGAATGAGCGGCTGCGAGCTGCCGGTGGTCATACTTTCGGGCTCTGGGAACCAGGGTATCACCGCCTCTGTGCCAGTAGTCAGGTACGCGGAGCACTATGGCCTAGACAGGGAAAAACTATACCGCTCCCTGCTTGTAAGCGACCTTGTCACTATACAGCAGAAGAGCGGTATCGGCAGGCTATCGGCCTACTGCGGAGCGGTAAGCGCCGGGGTGGGGGCCGGGGCCGGGATAGCCTATATGCTGGACGGCAGCTTCACGGCGGTGGCCCACACCATCGTGAACGCCGTAGCCATTATCAGCGGCACGATCTGCGACGGCGCGAAGCCCTCCTGTGCGGCGAAGATAGCCGCAAGCGTTGACGCGGGCATTTTAGGCTACCATATGTATAAATCCAGCCAGGAGTTCAAAAGCGGCGACGGCATAGTTACGCGGACCGTGGACGATACCATCGCCAACGTGGGCGTGCTTGCGAAGGAGGGCATGAGGGAGACGGACCGGAAGATCCTCGAGATAATGACAAAGCGCTGCGACTAGCTATAGGAGCTCGTCAATAAAGTAGGCCCTGCTGCCTGCGGCCTGCCCGCGGGCGTCCCGGATCTCGACCCTGAACCAGCCCTCGTCCCCTGTAAGCTGGAACTGCGCCCCGGTGAGGGTTTCCCCCGGGAGCGCCTGGCTGCGGTAATAGTTCCTGCCGTTCTGCACCACGAAGATCTTTTCTACCGGCGAACAGCCAATATGCAGGGTGCTGTCCCTTATCTCAAGCCCAAGTATTTCCGGCCCTGCTGACCAGTAGAAGCTGCCCTCCCTGAGCGCCTTTATCACGCTCTCATGGGTGAGGCTCTCAGCGGCGATATAGGTGCAGCCCCCAAGGGAGTCGAACTCCACGTCCCCCCTTTGGAACATGTTATGGTTGTCGTCGGCGGCAACGGCAAATATCCGCTGGCCGCTCCTGAGCATATCGTCATAGGCCTGGGGCGCGAAGCCGTACATGCCCTCAAGCTGGGAGCCGTGGTTATATATCTCCATGGCAAAGAGCCCCTTTAGATCGCAGTAGTCTGTCACGTCCTGAAGGGACCAGTAGGGGTGGTTATAGCAGACTAAGAACCCCTCCTCCACCATCTTGGCTATGTACTCATTTACCCCAGCCTTGTCGTGGTAGTCACAGTGGGGCATAAAGTCCCGTCCCTCGCGGTCCTTAGAGGGCCGGGTGTCGAACAAATTAAAGTGGAAGGTGCGCTCAATGGGCCAGCAGCCACGCTGCTCGGTGAGGTCGGCCTCCATAGCCGGGAGCGCCAGGAAGCTTTCGTCGTCCAGCTCCTTATGCCAGACGTATTCCCTGTGGTCGGTGTAGGCCACGATGGAATAGCCCTCGGACATATAGAGCTCCTTTATCTCCAAAGGGGTGAGCCTGCCGTCGGAGACGGTGGTATGGCAGTGGAGATCGGCCTTGTACAGGCCGGACTTGGGCAGAAGTACCTGGTCTTTCATTTTAGTTTTCCTCCTTTTTGATACTCAGGGTTTGGGCAGGTGATCGTCTAGGCGCAGCCGAAGGGGTACCTGGTGCCGGAGCCGCAGTCGTAGGGGCGGGGGCGAAGGGATCCCGCCCGCCTGTTCGGGCGTCTTACAGGCATCCTCCGGCCAGCGGGACATATGCAGCATCTTCCCGCCGGAGGCGCTCATATAGGCCGCGGAAGCCTGCTCACACCTGCCATTAAAGGATATGCAGGGTATTGCTTAAACCGTTTGTTTTTCCATTCTTCAGCTCCTTTGAATAGTAGTTTTCCCAAGCCCCATTATAGTCCGGCGTCGCCGGTAATGTCAAGGAGAAAGAGGGTAAAATATGCCATACTGTATGGCTGGGCCTGCCTGCGGAGGGCCCGGCACAAAGGGAAGGGTTAAAGAATTATTTAAAAATTCCCCCTTGCTTTTTTCTTTTAGGGGTGCTATAATGTGCGCGTACATACGGAAGATGCCGCATGTAAACCAATTCGGGTAAATTATGTACCAAGGAGGAAAACAAACATGAAGAAAGTAATTTCCATGCTGCTGGTCCTTATGCTGGTAGTGGGCTGCTTCGCGGCCTGCGGCAATGACTCCAGCAGCTCCAGCGAGGCCGGCAACAGCTCCAGCGAGTCGTCCACCGAGGAGAGCTCCACTGTTGAGGAGAGCTCCGAGGACTCATCATCTGAGGCCAGCGCCACTGACACCAGCGGCGGCGAGAAGTTCAAGGTGGGCATCCTGGCCCCGGCAGTTACCCACGGCTGGGTGGCGGGCGTTGCCTACTACGCCCAGGAGCGCTGCGAGGAGCTGAGCGACACCGTTGAGTACCGTCTGCTCACCAGCAGCAACGCCGAGGAGATGACAAACCAGATCGACGAGCTCAAGACCTGGGGCGCCCAGGCTGTCGTGGCCTTCCCCCAGTGGGAGGGCATGGAGGACCCCATCAAGGGCCTCATCGACGCAGGTATTCCTGTGGTGAACTTCGACATCGTTATCGACGTTGAGGGCGTGTACCATGTGGCCGGCGACAACGTGGATATGGGTACCCAGAGCGCCCAGTACATCGTTGACAAGATCGGCACCACCGGCAAGGTCGCAGTGCTGGAGGTCCCATCCTCCGGCTCCGTCTCCGAGCTGCGCAAGAAGGGCTTTGAGGAGAAGATAAAGGAGCTTGCCCCCGACATGGAGCTCCTGTACTACGAGACCGCCTTTACCCGTGAGGACGGCCTGGCTGACTTCACCGACGTGCTCAGCGCCAACCCCCAGATCGACGCCGTGTTCTCCATGGACGACGAGACCTCCATCGGCGTGCTCCAGGCCATCAGCGAGGCCAAGCGCACCGACATCAAGGTTGTCACCGGCGGCGGCGGGTGCCAGGAGTACTTCAACATGATGCCCGAGAACGAGGAGATTTGGATCCAGTCCGCCCTCTACAGCCCCGACATGGTCAAGGACGCTGTGGACGTGGCAGTGGCCCTGCTGAAGGGTGAGAGCCCCGACGTGGAGAAGATCATCCCCACCACCATCGTGGACCGGGAGAACTGCGCGGACTACCTGGACGAGAAGTCCCCCTACTAATAATATCTATTTGACCTGAGCAGAAGGCTATGGCGCACACGTCATAGCCTTTCTGTAAATTATTGAGGAGGTTTAGGGTATGACCCTGGAAATGCGCGGCATATACAGATCCTTCGGCGCAAATGACGTGCTGCGGGACATAAGCTTCTCTGTGGCCTCGGGGGAGATATGCGCCCTCTTGGGAGAGAACGGTGCGGGCAAGTCCACACTTATGAACATACTGGGGGGCGTGCTCCCCGCCGACCGGGGCACGGTGCTCCTGGACGGCAGGGAGGCCGTCTTTAAAAGCCCAGCGGAGTCCCTTGCCGCCGGGATAGCCTTTATTCACCAGGAGCTGAACCTGGTGAACGACCTGAGCATATATGAGAACATGTTCATAGGCCGGGAGCTGAAGACCAAGGCGGGCCTTCTGGACGCAAAGGCAATGTGCGCCCGTTGTTCCGGGGTCTTTGAGCGCATGGATGTGGACCTGGACCCCAGGGTAATGGTCCGGGACCTGGACGCCTCGTATAAGCAGATAGTGGAGATAGCCCGGGCCCTTCTGATGGAGGCGTCGGTGATCATCATGGACGAGCCTACCACTTCGCTGACGGACCCCGAGATAGACAGGGTCTTCGACATGATGCGCACCCTGAAGGGCCAGGGGGTGGCGATGGTGTTCATCTCCCATAAGCTCCGGGAGGTCATGGACATATGCGACAGGTACACCGTCCTGCGGGACGGCTCCATGGTGGCCCGGGGGAGCGTCTCCGATACCAATGTGGATGAGCTGGCAAAGCATATGGTGGGCCACGAGGTGCGCACCCAGTCCCTGCGCCGGGAGCGTGAATTGGGAGATGAGGTGCTGAGGGCCGATGGGCTCTCCCAGGAGCGGCACTTTGAGTCTGTCAGCTTTTCTGTAAGGGCAGGGGAGGTGCTTGGCTTTACAGGGCTTCTGGGCGACGGGCGCAGTGAGCTCTTCCAGGCGGTGTTTGGCAGCGGCGGGAAATACCAGGGGCAGCTCTACCTTGAGGGGAAGCCTGTCACCGTCCGGGACACCCGCCAGGCCGTTGAGCTGGGTATAGGGTATGTCCCCCGGGACCGCAAGGAGAACGGCATTATAAAGGATATGGATATCCTGGAAAACGGTTCCATAGTAACCTGGCCCAGGCACGTGAAATACGGTTTGATAAGCTGGCGCCAGGTAAAGGAGGCATTCATGCGGCAGGCCGAGGCCCTTAGGATAAAGATGGGGGCAGAGGGGGACCTGATAGGCAGCCTCTCCGGAGGCAACCAGCAGAAGGTGGTGCTGGCAAAGTGGCTGAACGCCGGGCCGAAGGTGCTCATATTTGACAATCCGACCCAGGGCGTGGACGTGGGTGCGAAGGAGGACATATATGACACCATCCTGGAGCTGGCCGGCGGAGGGGTCGCGGTCATCGTCCTCTCCAGCGAGGCCCAGGAGATAATACGCCTTTGCGACAGGGCTATAGTGATGTACCATGGCAGGGTCCAGGGTGAGCTCCCCGCCGGGGAGATGGCTGAGCAGGAGATAATGCGCCTTGCAACCGGCGCGTGAGGAATAAGAGGAGGGCAGTAGAAAATGGAAAAAACAGGAAAACAGCTTCTTATAAGGCTGCGGGATCAGTGGCGCAATGACCCGCTTTTCAGCACCGGCATGGCCCTTTTGGTAATGGTGATAGTGCAGACCATAGCCCTGTCTATGAACACCAGCTTTAGCTCCTTTGGGGAGTGGGTCCAGAGCTGGCTGCAGAACTGGGTATCGCTGCTTAGAGGCAACGCGGGCATAGGCATAATCGCCCTGGGCATGACATTCGTAATAATCTCCGGGGGTATTGACCTGTCTGTGGGCTCGGTGTATGTGACAGTGGGCGCGTTCATAATGGTCGTGCTGAACACTGGAGGGCCCCTGGCGGGGCTTGGCGGTATACCGGCGATACTTATAGGACTGATAGGTGCGGTAGTCCTTGGCAGCCTGCTGGGTGAGGGCAACGGCCTGCTCATCTCAAACGGCAGGATGCCGCCGTTTATCGCCACCCTTGGCTCCATGCAGATACTCCGCAGCGTGACCCAGTATTTCATGAAGGCCCAGCGCACCGAGCTGCCCGAGGCATATAAGAGCATTGCAAGGCTGGAGATAGGGGGACAGCAGTTGATGCCCATCCTCTACTGGGGGCTGCTGGCGGCAGCCATGTACGTTATCTCAAAGAAGACCACCTTCGGGCGCTATGTCTTCGCCATCGGCTCCAATGAACGCACCACCCGCCTCTCAGGGGTAAATGTCCGGGCCGTAAAGCGCAGGGTATACGCCCTCACAGGCTTCCTGGTAGCCATAGCAGCCATAATCCAGACCTCGCGCATTGGCTCAATGGACTACGCCAGCGCGGGCAACGGCTTTGAGATGGACGCTATTGCCTCAGTAATAGTGGGTGGCACAAGCATGTCCGGCGGCAGGGGCTCCATTGTGGGCACCGTCTTCGGCACCCTGATAGTGGCGGTGATGAACAACCTCCTAAACCTTATTGGCGTGGACCCATATCTCAGCGCGGCCTTTAAGGGAGCCATCATCATCGGCGCGGTACTCCTCCAACGCAAGGATAAGTCCTGAAAAAAACTTTGAAAAAACACAAAAAAACTCTTGCATTTTGCCGCGGAATGAGGTATAATACAAGAGTCGTCCGGGTGTGGCGCAGTTGGTAGCGCGCTTGACTGGGGGTCAAGAGGCCGTGAGTTCAAGTCTCGCCACTCGGACCACCACCATAAAACCGTTGAAATCTCTAGGGTTTCAGCGGTTTTTTTGTTTTGTCAAGGGTTATATTTCTTATAACCGAAGCGCTTGATTTTTTGCAAAATTCGAAGAATCAAGGAGTGTGAGAGATGGTCAAAATCGCAGTGCAAAACACCATACCCTTAGAGGAAGTCCTTCAAGATTTTCTGCTTGCCAAGAAAGCGGCGGGGCTTGCGGACAAGACTTTGAAAACCTATCAACAGCATTTTTCAGCTATAGGAAAGCACCTGGACATGGCAACGCCTATAGGAGAAGTGACGAGGGAAAAACTTGATACCATGATAGTCAGTATGAGAAACGCAAGTTTAGCTCCAACATCAATCAAAAGTTACGTGCGTTCATTCAAGGCTTTTCTATCGTGGTGCAATGAGGAGGGTATTACACGGCTTACTATGCGGCCTTACAAGGCCTCTGAGCCAATCAAGGAGCTATATACGGATGAGGAACTGCTACGGCTGTTAAAAAAGCCCGACATGAAGCGTTGCGGATTTACAGAATACCGAAGCTGGGTTATCGTCAACTTGCTAATAAACAGCGGATGCAGAGCGGCAACGGTACGTAATATCAAGATTAAAGACGTTGATCTACCCTCAAAGATAATATACCTACGGCACACAAAGAACGGACATGCACAGACAACGCCCCTTTGCGCAGAAATGGTAAAGGTGCTTAAAGAGTATATGCGGGTGCGTGGTGGTGCGGAAGAAGATTACTTGTTTTGTAATGACGTTGGAGAGCCTTTGAGCGAGTATGCCATGTACAATAGTATTGCAGCATATAACAAGCGGCGGGGTGTACTAAAGACAAGCATTCACGCTTTCAGACACACTTTTGCCCGAAAGTATTTAGTTGATTGTCAAGGAAACGCCTTTACATTACAACACTTGTTGGGACATTCAACTTTGGAGATGACAAAACACTACTGCGCTATATTCGATGCGGATATATCAAGAGAGTACGACAGCGTTTCACCTTTAGCCCAGCTACAGGGCAAACAAAAGCACAAGATTAAAATGCACAAATAACACACTGTAACACGGCAGAAAATTGTGCAGCACATAGAAAAAGCGGTGACAAGTTAGCAAAGATTTATGTAGGCCTGTAAATATAGAAGAGTAGATAAGGAGAGTTTTCATTATGAAATTAAGAAACGGTATTTTTAGCACTGAGCAGTACAACGGTTTTGCCCTGGACATGGACAACATTCAAGCAGAAAACCCCAGCTTGCGCGGGGATCGAATTGAGCTTACCTATACTGGCAGACTGCCAGCACAGTTTAGGGACTGCGAGAACGCAAGAGTTTCTTTGATCGTTAAACCCCGTGATGTCAGGGTTTGCCTTAGAGCTTACAGAGACAAAAAGAATTTGCTTGCCGTTATCGATGCGGAGCCGCCTGAGATTGAGAATCTACTTGACCGCTTTTTTGAAACTCCAAACAGCGGCAGCACTGGCCTTGAAAGTTTTTGGTCGGGAGTTTGGTTTGCACATTTTGTGGACTGGAAAGCAGCGCAGAAGAGCGCATAAAGGAGGGTTAGCTATGGTATTAGTGAACGAGTACGGACAAGAATACGGCGGCTTTGTGCTTGATATAAGCAAAATCAAGGCTGCTGGGCCAAGCTTGCGTGAAGATAAGGTTGAGCTACCTTACACTGGAAAGCTACCAAAACAGTTTGACGGATGTTCCGTTGCGCGAGTATCTTTGATGGCAAGGCCGTTTGAAGTGCGTATTTCCTTGAAAGCCGATCGTGGCGATGAGCCGGTATTTGCCAATGTCGATGCAGAACCGAGAGAAGTTAGGGAAATTCTCGATCAGCTTTTCAGAACGGCTAACTTTGGGAAAACTGGTTTAGCCCCATTTTGGGAGGGGACATGGGCGGCACACTATGCGGACTGGAAGGTAGTACTGCGCGAGATCGCAAGAACGGAGCCTACCAGCGAGGCCGTAAACAAACCCTAGTGGAAAGCTAGTTTATATATAGGGAAGCCCTGGCATTGCGCTGGGGCTTTTTTATTTAGCACAAGAAGCGGCGGGCGGTAGTTGCCCTATACAAGCCAAGGGGGGTACAAAACATTTTCAAAGATTTCCTTTTACCGGGATGTGCCCTCAGTAGGTCAGTATTCACGCCTTGAAATTTTACATAAAATGTTGAAGTATTTGCCCCTAGAATCGATTATACAGGCTTAAAGGTATTGGGACACGTTTAATCTTGTAAAAGCCGACACAGAGCTTTTTAGGGCTTGTAATGCTATTTGTTTTGGGTGTCCGCCATATTATCTAATGCAAACTGGATCATCTGATTGATAAGCTCGTTTCGGCTTATGCCAAAAGCGGCGGCTTTGGAATCGACTTCTTGTAGCAGATCAACAGCTATGCGCATACTGATAACTTCTTTTTCCAGACGCCTGGGAATAAAAGTTGGCATAAGTATCGCCCTCCCTCTTGACATAGTATAGCCTGTCTGTTATACTGATTCTATATTCCAAATTCGATATCGAAATTAGAATACGGAAATCGCTTGGAGGGATTGGACGATGAAAAGGGTACTTGTACTGATGTTGACAGTTATGGTTGCGTTTTGGCTTACGGGATGTGGAAGCTCGGTTTCACAAGAAGAACTTGATGCACTGAATAAACAAAACAGTGAGCTGCAAGAACAGATTGATGCACTAGAATCGAGATTATCAGCAACACCAACGCCATCGCCCCTAGTTCAAGAAGGTTATAACAATTTTGTTCAGAGATATAATGAATACATTGGTGAAGCTGATACTCCGGACAAAATCGAGATGTTATCGGAAGACAATAACTCTTTTCAGCCAACAACATGGACAAAGGCAACTATATGTTTTAACGAAGATGGGACTTTAGACAACGTGCTTTTTGCAGCTGAACCAGATACAGCAGTGGAAGACATTGCATATTTTTTCAAAACAGTGAACGCAATGACGGTTGTAGCTTATGGGATAGACGAAAGCATGACAGAAAATCAAAGTGTGGATTTCAGAATGGATATCATGCAGAATTATTTTTTTGATGATCAAGCCCTCAAAAGTACTTACGAAACGAGATTAAACCAATTCAATTATAGCTTTTTCATTTTATCGGGTAACGTGTGCATGAGTATTGAGGTGGCGTGAATTTCTGGTGATGCTGGTGTATATATGCTGCACACATGGCTTTTGTACAGAGAATCACCGAACCCGAATAAAAGACACTTTATCGCACTAAAGTAAAGGCGTTATGCTGTTGATTAACTTAGGTTTTGCGAACTGCCACCGAACCACTATTTTATGAGAGTTTTTAACCCCATTCCCGCCGATTTTCTTTTGGAGTTCGATATACTGCTTTTAGAGATATCATCATAACCTATACAAAAAAATACAGAAGTATAGTGTAATCTGAAGTACTTACCGCCGTTTCCCATAAACAAAGAAAAAATTTTCTCTCAAAGTTAGCAAAACCCCTTGATTTTCTGTAATATAAGCAGAGCCGTAAGGCTACTTATAGAAGTGGAGGTTTTCATAAATGAGCAAGGATTACACTCCGGAGGAGATTGCAGAAATGCACGACCGCAACGAGAACTTTATAGGTAAACGAGCAGACTTTGAGAAAGTACGCCTGTACTACAAAATCAGGGCAGAGTTAGAGCGGCTGGATGGATGCACAGTAGGCGGCTATGAGCCTAACCCACATGAACAGAACGCCTTACTTTGGCTGGATATGCCCGACTTAATCATGATGGACGGTGAAGCGGCTGGGAGGCTTGCAAGGGCTATTAGCATGGCAGACCGTTTGAGCATTAGCGCAAGCGGCGGGAAAGTGCGCTTTGCTTTCGGAGTTGAAAGGGTTTGGAAAGATTGAATTACCCCCTTGACAAAGGGCGGTAAAGATAGTATCATAATGGAACAAGTGAATAAGATGCGTTCCGGAAAAGGGGACGCTTACAGCAAACAAGTCGAGCATTGGAAAGGCTACCATTACTAGCCTAACATTGTTGCGGCATTTTTTATTTTAAAGGAGTGCAAGCGTATGCGATTTAGACTACCACTATACATTAACGGCGAAGAGGATAAACGCTATTTTAGCCATATCCCTGGAAAGCTTAGCGAATGGCTGAATGAAAATGACATTCAATCATGGACACCCGGCAGTAATACCATTATCTGTAGCGGAACCGGGACAGGAAAAAGTTATTTTGTGCGGAACAATTTGCTCGACTTTTACAGAGAACAACATAAGCAAGTGCTATACCTTGTCCCACGAGCGCTATTAAAGGAACAGCTACAAAAAGAAATTGGGGATAGCGACACAATAGCCCTTGCAACTTATCAGAGCCTTGAGGCCGCTATAAAATTTGGTAAGCCTATAACGAAAGATTGGGATATTATCATATGCGATGAAGTCCACTATTTCATCAGTGATTCAAGCTTTAGCAAACAAACAGATCTTTCTTTTGACTGGATTGTAGGCCAGGAAAATGCGGTTAAGATTTTTCTCACAGCAACCCCAGATAGAATTGAAGCGCACCTAGAAGCAAACAAGATACCCTTTACAGAATATTTTGTGCCTATAGCAAACTCTAATATAACCAGCTTAAACTACTTCTCGCAAGAATCACAATTTGAGATTTTAGCAAATCAGATTATCAAGGATAACAAGAAAGGTATCTTTTTTCTATGGAGCGCACAAAAAGCTTATGAATTACATTGCAAATATCAGCAAAACAGCTTATTCCTTTGCAGCAAAAGTAATTCGACTTATGCAAAGTGTATGGACGAGGACGCGATAGCGGCTATGATAGCAACAGAACATTTTGGCTGTAATCTATTATTCACCACACCAGCACTGGATGTTGGCGTAACTTTCAAGGATTCAGAGTTAAATATTATTGTTATCGATATGCTAGACCCCGATGCCGTTATACAAAGCATTGGACGAAAGCGACCGCTGGATATAAGCGATACGGTCAATGTTTACGTGCGCAACTACGGTAACAATCGCATTGCGGGAGCTAAACGCAAGCTATTAGAGCTAGTAAAGAAAACTGACCAGTTTACCGATGAGGGAGCAGAGAATTATAACGCCGCACATGATAGGAGCAATGACAGCTTGGGTGTTGTGGTAGATGTTCCTATAGAAATCGATGGCAAGACTTATTTTGAAAAACAGCTTGCGCCTACTAAGGTTGGCTATGCAAAACAAACAATAGCTGTGTACGATGAGATTATGACACATGAAGATGGCTACAGAGGTTATATCGCTGAACGATTACAGCTCGATAAATATAGCGTTGTCGAAGAAGTTCGGCACAAGGAAAGCCTTGCAGGATATCTTGATTCTATAGTGAATAGACCACTGCTGACAAAGCAGGAGAAAGACGCATTTATTCAAAGAATGGATATTCGGCAAAACCGAAAATTGTCTCGATCATTTGAGAGTATAGAAGGGTGGCTTAAAGGCAGCAGACTGCCTTATAGATTAATAAAGTTTCGTACAAGTCGTATGGAAAACAACAAGCAAAAATTTTATACTGCATGGGAAGTGGTCATATATCAGGAATGAAATATGCAGTTTTGGGCGCAAGGGTTATATTAAAGCCTTGTGCTTGAAAATGCATGTGGCAACGGAAATTAAGGTAGAATTTTCCTGATATTTATGCAATATTACCAATGGGTTTACGGCTTCCCGCTCTGGGTCAACATGCGCCTTTGTTGTGCGCAGTTGCCCCGCCGCTTACTTTTGATAAAGCCCATACACGAAAACCTTTGATTGTATCGCAGTAACATTTGTTCCGCAGAATCAATCTGTACCACATCTAAGATTACGTTAGTGTCAAGCCGGGTGTAGCCCCTAAGCGGAACCCGGCGCAGATACGGCAGCATAGATCAGAGAGGATACTTTTCTTTTTTCTTATGGGATATGCAACTACAGTCTTGCACAAGATTTTAGATGTCGTAGGGAGTAGGAATTGCAAACTAATTTCTACGTAGAGTTTAGCCAGTACCACAGCCAAGCTTAAATGTGTTACTCATTTCTTTCTTTATATGGGGCAGTTGCAGTTTCTACGCTTGATTTGTTACTATAAAACTCCTAAAATTGAAAACCGACTCTCGAAAAACCCAGTATTTATGCGGCTTCCGGGACTTTAGAAATCGCTTTCCCTTAAAGAATAATGTATAGAGCAGAGATCATAGGCGCGGTAGGAGGCCAAACGGCAGTAAGTCTATTTTGTTAACAGAATGTTCACAATGTATAAACGTAAGTGAGTGTTCTAAGGGTTTCCTTTAGTGCGGAACTCAAAATTGTTAGGTTTTATGCGGCTTCCCAAAAGCATGATTTAATTTTAGAACTTTTCTCTGTAAAGGAGCGCTGTATTTTTGGCTAGGATTACAGTAGAAATGCAAAAAGGAGCGATGTAAAATGAAAGAACTATTATTCAAAGAAAGCGGAAGGAAAGTATACTACAACAAAATTTTTTCTTTCGATGATGACTGCGATTGGGTTCTGGAAGTCGGTAGAACAAAATCACCTGAGAAAGTTATCGGTTATGAATTTGAGGGTTTGTATAGGGTGGATGTGAAAGCCTTTGCAGGTGTTTATACTGGCTTAGAGCCTGGAGCAGATGGCAAAGTGTACGTTTATGAACTGTTGAAAGCTCATATAGAACAAGTAGGAAAATTTTCATTGATAGGCAATTCTGTAATACCATCGCGAATAGATCCAATCTACAAGCTAAGTAACGTACTTTACGCCATATACCAAGAAACAGATTTTAAGAATATCAATGGGATAGAGGTTGACTTAAAAAGAAAGTACTCCGCTAATATTTCTACCACTGGTGAGTATGCGGAGTATTTGAAAACACATACAGTTTATGAGGTAAACCGAGATAGCCTATATAACACACTGAGTGCTAGCCCTGACAGTAGCGGAATGATTAGGGTAGTTGATAGCCCAAAAAGAAATTGTATTCAGTTGTGCCACAGATCGGGAAAGATTTTAAACACCGAATACAACGAAACGCTATGTTACATCTTCAACACAATATCATCATGGGAGCTTACAGATAAAGGCCACTTGAGAGTAAAACTAAACAAAGTGCCTATCTCTACGGCTGAAATAATTTGCGGGTATCATATGGGCTATCTTTCAGACGCTTTGATTGGTAAAGTGACATCTGAGATCGAAGTTGCACTAGTTGAGATGCACAAAAGGTTTTCTGCGGCGGGAATTGAGGCGGATCACTTATCAGAAAACCCACACAACGAGTATGCTTATTTTCTGGCGGCTGTGTCTGGAGGCCTTAATACTTCACTTGGTGCGCGGCGTACTGGAATTATAGCGCCGTACTACTGGTATAATATTCACGATTGGGCGCGGGATAAGGTGCTTGTTGAATGCGGTGTTGATGGTACGAGTTATAAAAAATCCTTTTCTTTTAGCGATTTGAGTAATCCTTTAGAAGCAGAAGCGTTTAAGAATTGTTTCAATGCGTTCATGGCGAAAGTCCAGGAATATGGGTACTATGCTGGGAAAGGCATAAAAGCTAAAAACAATCTTTTGGCGCACTGGACACAGGTTACAGAGTACCGCAAGAATACACCATGTACGGCTAAAGATCCGAATAACCCTATGCTGGCGCTTTTGCAAAAACCCCTTGCGGAGTTTGGGCGGTATGCTGGCGAGGATTTTCAAGACATGCCGCAGATGCGAACGCAGAGCAACTACTGATATTTTTCTTTATGGTAATACTCTTACAAATGTATAGTAGCCCCCTGGTAGATATACTTAGAGGGAAGCGGCGGGTAGGCAATAAACTACTCCCGCTTTTTCTTTGTTTGCAAAGTATCAAATCTGACGTTTTTAAGAAATGTATTAAAACCCCTTGACTTTAGCACCAGTTTAGGGTATAATGCGAGTATCAAATCTGACGAACGATAAATCAAATACTTTTAGTGGGAGATACAGCAATGAGCATTTACGGTTATGCGAGAATCAGCACGGCAAAGCAGAGTATTGAACGGCAGATCAGGAATATTGAGCGAGAATACCCCGGTGCTATAATCGTGCAAGAATCCTATACAGGAATAAAATTTGATCGCAAAGAGTGGAAGAAACTTTTTACAAAAGTCAAAGCGGGTGATATTCTGGTGTTCGACAGCGTGAGCCGCATGAGCCGTAACGCTGAAGAGGGCTTTGCAGTCTATGAGGAACTTTTTAAGCGTGGTGTGTCTCTTGTGTTTCTAAAGGAACACCATATCGATACAGACACTTACCGTAAGGCGCTTGAAAGCAGTGTGCCTATGACGGGGACAGCGGTAGACTGCATTCTGCGAGGCGTGAATCAATACCTGATGGCATTGGCAAAAGAACAGATCAGGCTTGCTTTTGACCAAGCCGAAAAAGAAGTTGAGGACTTGCACCAGCGCACAAGGGAGGGCATACAGACGGCCCGCCTTAATGGGAAGCAGATAGGCCAGCGGGAAGGAGCTAGGCTGACCACTAAGAAAAGCCTTGAAATGAAGCCCATCATTTTGCAGCACTGCAAAGACTTTGGCGGGAGCCTGTCGGATATCGAGATAATGAAACTGACAGGGCTTGCGAGAAATACGTATTACCGATATAAGGCTGAATTAAAAGCGAATAAATAATAACCTCTTGCAAAAATTGATGTATAGGGTTGACTTTTTCGCGGCTGGGTGGTATAGTAAATCAAGTGAAGAATCAAGCGCCAAATGTTTGACTGAATCAAGCGGCCTGTCTTCAAAAACCCAGTAATTTCAACAGATTTTGCCTAGTCGTGGCGCAGTTGGTAGCGCGCTTGACTGGGGGTCAAGAGGCCGTGAGTTCAAGTCTCGCCACTCGGACCATGCGGAGTGTCCTTATAGGATTTGAGTATCCTTGTGGGACA
>CANPBX010000018.1 GCA_947572385.1 uncultured Clostridia bacterium | reverse complement strand
CCTTTATGTCCTCTAAGGCGTCTTTTATCAGCGCAAGCTGTGTTCGCACGCGCCGTAAGGCAAAAATGAGGTACACTATGATAAGCAGCATGACTGCTGCTGTCAGCACCTCAGATGCTGTCATTGTAGGCTTCTTGGATTCCATATCCCTCCCGGCAGTGTCCCTGGCCGGTCAGGTTACATTCGTACTGAATCTTTTCGTTATCGTCCTGGTGCAGGGCTTGACCCTTATGGCCGCACAGTATTGGGGCAAGGGAGATAAAACCTCCGTGGAAAAACTCTTTGGCATGACCACGAAATACATGTTTGTCGTTTCACTGGTGTTTTTTATCCTCTCCTTTAGCTTTCCACAAGGGCTCATGCAGCTCTTTACAAACGAGCAGGATATGATTGAAAAAGGGGCGGAGTATCTGCGCATCGCAAGTATATCCTATGTCCCCCTGGCTGTTTCCCAAATCTATCTCTGCATCATGAAGAATACTGGGCACACCACACAAAACACCCTGATCTCCTCCGTGTGCATGGGATTGAACATCGTACTGAATGCTGTACTGATTTTCGGCCTGTTGGGCCTTCCATCTATGGGTGTGCAAGGGGCTGCGCTGGCAACTACCATCTCCATGGCAGTCCAACTGCTTTGGTCTGTAGGTGCGTCATTGGGCAAGGATAACATCCGGCTAAAACCGCAATTTCTTCTGCACAGCAATCCGGTCCTCAGGAAGGATTTTGTGAAATACTCC
Source organism: uncultured Clostridia bacterium (assembly GCA_947572385.1). Lineage (GTDB taxonomy): Bacteria > Bacillota > Clostridia > Oscillospirales > Acutalibacteraceae > Acutalibacter. Next base: position 41,540 of record CANPBX010000018.1, on the reverse strand, counting down.
CTGCCGATTGCAGGCAATTATTTCTTCTGGGGCATTGGGACTACTTTCTATTCGGTTATCATTGGCCATCTTGGCAGCGAAGCCGTTGCCGCAAACTCCATTGTAAATATTGCAAAAAACCTGATTACCTGTACCAGCAAAGGCTTCTCCACTGCCAGCGGTATTGTGATCGGCAACGAGCTGGGAAGCAACCAGCTTGAGAAAGCCAAAGTACATGCCAAACGTCTGGCGCTGTTCTCCGGCATATGCGGCACAATATCCGGCGTCATAATCCTGATCCTGCGGCCTGTACTGCTTTGCAGTATCACTCAATCTGAGACCGCAATGGGGTACATGTCCGGTATGCTGCTAATCTGCAGTTATTATGTGATTTTTGGCGCAATCGACAGCACGGTGATCGGCGGCATATTCTGTGCGGGAGGTAAGTCAAAATTCGGTTTATGTGCAGACGCGATCGTGATCTGGCTGATCGTCGTGCCGTCGGCGGCCATAGCGGCCTTTGTCATAAAGGCGCCCGTTCTGGTTGTTTCCTTTATCCTTCACTTGGACGAGGTCATTAAGATCCCGGCAGTCTACCGCTATTTCACAAGGTACAGCTGGGTGAACAACATTACCCGATAGTTTTACAATAACTACATATTACATTTTAAGAGGAAGACATCATGAGCAAAAAATTAGTAGCCTATTTCAGTGCCGAAGGGACCACCGCAGCTATTGCACAGAAGCTGGCACAGGCCGCCAACGCGGACCTGTACCAGATAGAGCCGGAGATTGCCTATACCAAGGCAGACCTTGACTGGCGCGATGATCATGCCCGCAGCACCATAGAAATGAAAGATCCGGCATCCCGTCCTGCCATGTCCGGCACGGACGCTCACGTTGCCGATTATGACGTGATATTTGTTGGGTTCCCGATCTGGTGGTACATCGCGCCCACAATTGTCAACACGTTCCTGGAGAAGTACGATTTCAGCGGTAAGACCATCGTGCTGTTTGCGACCTCTGGCGGCAGCGGCTTCGGAAAAACACTGGACGGCCTGAAGGGGAGCGTTGACCCTTCTGCCAAGATGATTGAGGGAAAGCTTTTGAACGGGAACCCCAGTGTAGATGATTTAAAAAAATGGGCGGAGAGCCTGGGCGTATAAGCTGTTTCCGAAATCAAAAAAGAAAGGATAGCAAATCGATGAACAGACCCTATACAACTTGCTATTTGAACCTCAGCATGGAGGGCCACATTGACGGAGACTATGGCCGTATGCCCGAGGCTGCTCCCGCAACAGAGGTGTTCCGTCAGCGTTGGTTGGATATGCACGCAGACGCAACAATTTACGGCGCGGTGACCATGGCAATGTTCGCGGCAGGGCGGGTAGGAGAATTGCCCAAAGCCCTAAAAACGTATCCCCGCGAGGACTACGCTGCCCCCTGTGAAACCGGCCGCTATTATGTAGCCATCAGCCCTGACGGCGGTATCGCTTACGACTCTCCTACCATTGAAGTAAGGAATCGTGGGGTACATGGCATCATCCATGTGTTGACGGAGGACATCTCCGACGACTACTTGGAATACCTGCGTGAACACGGCATTTCCTATATCTTCTGCGGAAAAGAAAGGCTGGATCCTGTGTTGATGATGGAAAAGCTCTACAGCAAATTCAATCTCCGCAAGGCCATCATCTCCGGGGGCGCTTATGCTGACTGGACGCTGCTTTCCCACGGTCTCATCGACGAGATCAAGGTGATGCTGCTCCCTGTGGTGGACGGTGATCCCCATTCCAACACTCTGTTCAAACGCATGGAAGATGAAGAATCCCACCCGGTAGCGCTATCCTTTGTTAGCGCTGAGCAAGTCGATGGCGATGGGCTTATGCTGACTTATAAGCCTAAAAACGCAAGAGAAAACTGACTATATGGAGGGAAAACAGCAGATGAAAATTGGAATTATCCAAACAGCACCGAACAACTGTGAAACCTTGGAGAAAATCGCCGCAAGATCTCCCGGCGTGGAGATCGTCCACTATGTAGACGGCTGCGTGTGGGAGCACTTTCTCACAGCCGGAGAGCGGGCAGATGATAAGGTACATGAAGTTTTGGCCGCAGATTTCAACAAGCTCATCGACGCTGGATGTGAACGCATTGGGCTTCTGTGCAACCTGATCAAGCCCGGCATCGAAGAAGTTCAGAAACGAGTGTCCCTCCCCATTGTGGTGTATGATGATGTGCTGGCCAATCGGGCGCTGGAAGTCACTCCCGATGGCGGAAGGATAGCCGTAATCGCCATGAACACACTGCCATTGGATCCAGCCAAAAGAGCAGTAGAAGCCGCTGCACAAAAAGCAGGGAAACAGGTAGAGATATCCACTATCTGTGTGGAGACAGCCAAAATTTGTCTGGCCGAAACCGGCAGTGCAGAACTGGCAGACGCTTATATGGAACGGTATCTGCGGAAACACCAGAAGGAATACAGTGCGTACATCATCCCACAAGTCCCCATGACCCGCATTATGCCCAGGCTGCGGGATATGGAAACCCCTGTATTCGACAGTATGGAGCCGTTTGTGGATGAGTTGACTAAAGGATGATAAAATGAATATAGAAAGGCCGGTGAGCTGCTTTTACTCATCGGCCTTTTTTATGCTGCTTTATTTTGTCTGGATCTCCACCGAATTCATGGCGATGACCCCAACCAGAGCCTTTAGGATTTTACAAACTCAGTATAGCACAAAAACCGCAGTTTGTAAAATGCTTATTCTGTTGTTAAATCATGCTCAAAGGGCACAATTTACTGATTCTTCACTATATGTCATAATGCTTGGAAACGGTCTGCAAATGCTCAATAATAGGCAGGTGCTGAGGGCACATCCCCTCGCACTGGCCGCAGGCGATGCAATCCGCAGCCTTGCCGAATTTTAGGGTCAGGTGTCCGTAATTGGCGAAGTTGACCGTCCAGCCTTTCTCCTCCAAATGCTCCCGCATATCCTCATTGTATAGAGAGAAATACTGCGGAATGGCGATTTTCTTGGGACAGCCCTCGGTACAGTAGGAACAGCCTGTGCAGGGGATCGCGATTTGGGCGTTGATCATATCCGCCGCCTTGCCGACCATGGCCCTCTCCTCCTCGGTCAGCGGCTGGAAATCTTCCATATAGCTGAGGTTATCCTCCATCTGCTGGAGGCTGCTCATGCCGGAAAGCACCATCATGACCCCCGGCAGGCTGGCCGCAAACCGCACCGCCCAGGAGGCTACAGAAGCGTTGGGGTCATGCTGCTTGAACAGCTCCTCCACCTCCGCCGGGACCTTTGCCAGGGTGCCGCCCCTGACCGGCTCCATAACGATGATGGGGGTGTTATGCTTTAACGCCACCTCGTAGCATTTCCGTGACTGGATCCACTCGCTTTCCCAGTCCAGATAGTTCAGCTGCAGCTGAACAAATTCCATCTCCGGATGGTCGGTCAGGACCTCATCCAGAAGCTCGGCGGTGCCATGGAAGGAGAAGCCCATGGTATTGATCAAGCCCTTAGCTTTCATTTCTTTCATCCAGTTAAAGCAGTCGAACTGCTGGAATTTCTTTGTCCCCGCTGCCTGCTATGGAACTGGTGCCAAAACCGATGACGTCGATTTTCTCCCCGCCATGGGGCAGCATACGGTATTCCATGATCCATCCTCCTTGCATACTGTTTTTCATATTGTACCAACTTATAATGGCTTTTGCAAATGCTTATTGCGCATATATCCTTATGCCTAAAAGGCATAGTACAAGCGGGAAAAATCTCTAACAGGATTCCTTACGCTTTTTAAGAATAATCTTTTATTCAATATTATCGTTTCACCTGATTTATTCCGCCTGTTATCCTATCACACATCCCATGCTTGTTAGGAATGAATCAACATTCAAACTAAGCATTGGACATAAAGCTCCACCCGCGCTATAATGGAAACAACAAACCACCTGGAGGGGACGAACATGACAATCACAAAGAAACTTACAAGCTGGCTGTCCAATTCATCCAAATCAACGGATATGACATCGGGCAAAATACTGCCCATCATGATTTCTTTTGCCATGCCGATCATGATCGGCAACCTGTTCCAGCAGCTTTGCAGTATGGTAGATACCGCTGTAGTAGGCCGGGGCGTAGGGTCCAATGCCCTGGCGGCTGTGGGCGTGACCTCGCCCGTGACCCAGCTTTTATTGGGCCTGATGATTGGCATGACCAGCGGAATGTCTGTGGTTATTGCCCAGCACTTCGGCTCCGGAGACCGGCAGAAAACCAGGAACGCCATCACCAACGGCATCATCCTGATCACCGGGATTTCCGCCGTCATCACCGTGTCGGGCATTGTTCTCTGCCGCAGCCTGTTCCGTCTGATCAACACACCCGCTGACATCATGGACGACGCGGTGCTGTACTCTGTTATAACCTTTGCCGGTACTGCGGCAGCGGCAGCCTACAATTACGAGGCGGGAGTCCTCCGGGCCTTTGGCAACAGTGTGATCCCCCTGCTGTTCCTGGTGCTGACCTCCCTCTTGAACGTAGGGCTTGACCTGCTGTTCGTGCTGGCCTTTGGCTGGGGCGTCATGGGCGTGGCTGTGGCAACGGTCATTTCCCAGTTAGCATCCGCCCTGCTGTGCCTTTGGTACATGGCCCGTAAGGTGCCGGAGTGCCAGCTCTCCAAATCCGACTGGAAATGGGACGGTGGCATGGCTGTCCAGCACTTGAAAACGGGCATCCCCATGGCATTTTTCAGTTCCCTTCTGGCCGTGAGTTTCCTGGTGCTGCAGGCCGCGCTGAACTCCCTGGGCAGCGGCGATGTGGCGGCGTACACTGCGGGAAGCAAGATGGATACCTTGGTATATCAAGTGATGGGTGCGTTCGGCACGGCCATTTCCACCTTTGCTACGCAGAATTACGGAAAAGGCGCCCTGGACCGGGTGCGGCTGGGTGTGAAAAAGTGCCTGTGGGTGACGGTGGCAATCAGCGTTGGGCTGACCGTGCTGGTTCAGCTTTTTGGCCGGTACTTCATGCAGATATTCATAGACCCGGCAGAAACAGAGATCCTCAGCGCGGCCATACAGTACATCCGCATTACCTCCCTGTTCTATGTGATTTTGGGAGTAAATTTCATCGTGCGGTTCGCTCTGACCGGGGTGGGAAAATCCGTTATCCCGATGGCAGTGGGCATCTCCGAAATCCTGACCCGCGCCGCCGTTACCTATCTGCTGGTCTACCGCATCGGCTTCCTGGGCATGACCTTTGCAAGCCCCGCCTGCTGGTTTACCTCCACGCTCCTGTGTGTGATATGCTATGCTCCCATGATGAAAAGCGCCTTTAAGGCCCAGAAGAAACGCTTGCAAGCGGCCTAACTATAGTAACAACCGAAACCCAATTTGATGGGGATGATGTGCGGAAATTTGTACCACAGCTTTCTAAGGAAAATATTCAAGCCAACCAACCCATTCTGGATATACTGGCAAAGTTTTCTGCCGTGAAAAATGCTACAAACGCACAATTGTCTATGGCCTGGATGCTGCACAAATACCCGAATGTAGTGCCTATTCCCGGTTCTAAAAATCAGAATCGCATTTTAGAAAACCTGGGTGCCTGGAATGTAGACCTGACCGGAGAAGAATTTGCCGCGCTGGAAACTGCTCTGAATACCTGTAATGGACACTCCGCTGGGGGAGTAGACCCGGCACCCCTCTGGCCCAGGTAGGACTTGCTCAAGAGCCGCTCCATTTGCGTCTGTGAAAGAAAGTATTTCTCCGGCACATCGGTCTCTAAGATATCCGACAATATACACCCTCTTGCGGGATTGGGGGACTCCAAAATTCTTGCTGTTAAGCATTTGCCACGCGACATCGTACCCCAGTTCATCCAGCGTACTGAGGATGGTCGCAAACGTCCGGCAGCCGTCATGCGAAAGCAATCCGGGAACATTCTCAAGCAACAGAAATGCAGGTCTTTTACTGGCGGCAAGACGGGCAATCTCAAAAAAGAGCGTTCCTCTGGCGTCATCTGCAAATCCTCTCCGTTTTCCAGCGATTGAAAAAGATTGACAAGGGAAGCCGCCGCAAATAAGGTCGATATCCGGCATCTGACCGGGGTTGATGGTTCTGGTGTCCTCAAAGAAGCATTCTCCTTCCGTATCATACATGGCGTTATATGCCTGATTCGCATACTTATCTATCTCGCAATGACCGACGCACTCAAAGCCGCCCACACCCTCCAGGCCGGAGCGGAAACCGCCGATCCCCGCGAACATATCAAAAAATCGGATAGCCATCTGCCATCCGACCACTTCACTATACTGAACTACACCTCACATTCTCATTCCAAAATCTTCATCTTCGTCCATGGCCGGCTCCTGTTCCTCTGCCAGTTCTTCCTCGGTCAGCTTGCGGAAAGAGTCCTCGTTGGGGATGAGCCCCAGCGCCCTACCATTGTCAAACTTGCAGTGGAGGGTGCCGATGTCATCCACAGTGAGCACAGTACCGCGTGTGTTATCCTCGACACGATGCATATCCTCGCCCATGCTCAGCAGCATGATCCGGGTGCCGCTGGGGTACTCAGCCTTGTAATACTCCGCCATTCGGTGTAATCTATCCCATTCGTTCATAGTGTTACCTCCATTTTTCACATTCCACCCATCCCATGATGGGGTTCCAGGTACTCATCCAGTTCATCTTCGGTGCAGAGAAAATAATCATCACTGCTGTTCCAGTAGGAAACGTAGAGATCGCCCTCGTCGGTTTCGATGGGCCGTTGCTCGAAACCTTCACAAAGGCCGTCCGAGCATTGCCCAAGGACTTCATCTCGTAGCGAAGCAAGCTCCGAATCCGTGAGCGGCTCTTTCAGGTGGCAGTCGATCCTGCCGAACAGCTTGCCGTCGATGTCCTCTACCGTCCAAACTGCGGACATGAGTTTTTCGGCTACACCAGAATCATCGCCCAAATACTGAGCCATGTCGCCCATCCCGGGGGCCTGTTCACCGGCGATGGCCTGCTCGATCCGCTCCTGATACGCCGCCAGGAACCCGCTGCCCACGTCGATATACTCGTCGTATTCGCCATCGTCAAGCTGGCCCACCAGGGGGCAGTAGAATGTGAGCTTGACCGGCCCTGCGGCTTGGGTCATGGCCTTGATATCATCGAGCAACATTTCCTTGGTAAGATATTGGTTGTGGATGATGTTCTGCTCCAAGTCTGTGAGGATTTCCTCTCTGGCAGTAGACATGGCAAAGGCCACGGTATTGGTATCAGCCAGGGTATCGTTCTTGCCGAAGAGCCGCATCAGGCGGCTACCAATCTCGCTGTCGCAGGACAGGTTGACCTCCACGTCCTTATCGTCATGGAGCAGGATATTTTTGGGAGGCTTGCTGATGCCTGCCTCCCGCATATCGTGGTAGAGTTGATAGATGTCGGTGGGCAGTTCCCTCTGGAGGGATGCCCCGGCTTTATTGGTAATTTTAACTTTTATCATACTAAATTCCTCTCATTGCAAGGTCCTGGTCATCTTCCATAATCATTTCCAGCGAACAGCCGCTGTCCATGCATATGAAGCCTCCATCAACAAACTGCCCCTCACGATCTTCGCTGATCTGATTGCCCAGAGCGTCAAAGTCGATATAGTCTGCCAACTCCGGCGAAGCGCTGTACTCGCTGTGGTGATCCACAAAATGTTGGCCTACAGCCTCATCCGTTTCAGCGCCCTTGATGAACACAAAATCGTCCAGATGCCGGGCTATTCTCATGACCTCACCGCTGCCGGAAACATCTGCGTACTCCACAACCGCCGCCAGCTTCTCCAAGCCTTCAGTGGTTTTTGGGAGTGTGTCGGCCAATTCGTTTGCCACCCCGAGGCCATGCTCACACAGCATGGTTTCCAGGTGCTGTATCCAGGTTGAATTGTCCAGCATAAAATCCGTGAAAGCCACCTTGCACATATCCGGGGAGGGCGCGCCCATCCGCCGGGCGGCCTTGATGATGGCGAGTTCATCTTCCGGCAGGTACAGGTACTCGGTTTTTGAGCCATATTCCATCTGAGCGACGGCGACAATGTCCCGGCGAGGCTCGCAGTAGGGAAAAGTGGCGCCGTGGTAGACCTCCCGGTACGGCACATCCTTGCTCGTGAAGAGCAGGCCGTAGGTGGTGGGAGTTCCGTTCTCGATGTTTAGCGGGTCGCGCCCTGCGGTGAGGTCGGTGGCATTCTGCACCAGCGTATACCTCTCCATGTTGAATGACAGGTTGATGAGCGCCTTGAGGTCTGAGGGTTGCTCTACCTGCACCGCCGCCCAAAACTGTTCTTTCTCATACGGGGCAAATCGGTCGAGGCCCCTGGCCAGGAAGTTCAGTTCATCCAGATCGATTTCTTTCCCATCCAGCAGGGCCAGCTCCTTTGGGGATACATCGTCTGCCACTACTTTGGAGGGCGCAGTACGGAACGCTTTGACGAGCGCCTTTTGAATTTCTGCTCCGCGCAGGGGGAGGGTCAGTGTAGTCCGCATGGGGCCGTGCCAGATTTTTAGGGTTATCATAGGTTCAGCTCCTTCCTAAAATAAAAAAGCCGGTCGCTTGTTCTCGGAGAAATTTCTCCAGCGACCGGCTATGTATTTTTACGGCGAGAGGGCCAGCAGATTATCTCCGCTGGCCCTCCGGTTTCTCTTTATTCTGCTATTGTGAGGGTTCGGTTCCTGCCGCAAAGCCAAAACGCCGTTTTGCCATCCACGTTTTTGCACTTTTGAAATCCAGCCTTTTGAGATGCAAAAAACCGCGTGGTCACGCGGTTTTTTGCCCAAATATTTTTTTGGTTTTCCTAGGATGGCACCCCCTGGGGGAATCGAACCCTCAACTAGCCCTTAGGAGGGGCTTATTATATCCATTTAACTAAGGAGGCTTCTGCTCCACTATTGTACCCCATTTGGGGGCGTTTGTCAAATGAAATTCTTAAAAATCTGAAATTTTTGAAAAATTTACCTTTATGGGCAAAATTCTCCTTTCTTTCTGGGCGGGTATGAGTTATAATAGCCTTAAGTTCGGATTATTTATTTTTTAGGAGTGATCTCTATGGCAAAGATCATCGGCAGGCCCGCCCTGCCAAATATGCCCTGGCAGGATAAGCCCGCGGGGTACGACAAGCCAGTCTGGCGCTATACGGAGAATCCGATCATCAAGCGCGATGCCATCCCCACCTCCAACAGCATCTTCAACTCCGCTGTGGTGCCCTTCGGGGACAGCTATGCCGGAGTGTTCCGCTGCGACAACAGGGGGGTGGAGATGGATATCTTCGCGGGCTTCTCCAAGGACGGCATACACTGGGACATCGATCATGACCCCATTGTGTTCGAGGGTGAGAAGGACGTTATCCGTAAGGAGTACCGCTATGACCCCAGGGTCTGCTTTATCGACGGCAAATACTATATCACCTGGTGCAACGGCTATCACGGCCCCACCATCGGCATCGGCTGGACCGAGGACTTCAAGACCTTCCACCAGCTGGAGAACGCCTTTTTGCCCTACAACCGCAACGGCGTGCTGTTCCCCAGGAAGATAAACGGCAACTATGCCATGGTCAGCCGCCCCAGCGACACCGGCCATACCCCCTTTGGCGATATCTTCTACAGCGAATCCCCGGACCTCTGCTACTGGGGCAAGCACCGCTGGCTGTTCGGCACGGCCAACGGCTGGCAGTCAAAGAAGGTAGGTCCCGGGCCCACACCCATCGAGACCGACGAGGGCTGGCTGATGATCTACCACGGCGTTTTGAACTCCTGCAACGGCTTTGTGTACCGCTTCGGCACGGCCCTTCTGGACATCGACCGCCCCTGGATAGTGAAGGAGCGCGGCCGCTTCTATGTGTTCGGACCCGAGGTGGACTACGAGCTCACCGGGGACGTGCCAAACGTGACCTTCCCCTGCGCCACCCTGACGGACCCGGAGAACGGCCGTATCACCATCTACTACGGCGCGGCGGACACGGTGACCGGGCTGGCGTTCACCACTGTGGACGAGCTTATCTCCTATATGCGCAAGTACCCCATGGAGGTAGGCGATCAGGAGAATAAGTAAAGCTTTGTTCGATAAAGCTTGACTTTTTTCGGCGCCTATGCTATGTTTATACAAGAACACACGTTCTATACTTGAAAGGAGCATAGGCATATGAGAGACTACAGCTATGAGAGCGAAAATTTCCTTCTGCGGCAGGTGAAAAAGGAGGACGCGCCACAGCTTCTGCGGTGCTACTCCGATACCGCCGCCGTGGCGCTGATGAACGACGACAACTGCAGGAGGGGTTTCCTGTGCAATACCCTGGAGGATATGGAGTCCTATATCGATATCTGGCAGGGGGAGGACTACGCCCGCCCGGCCGTCATTGATAAGCGCACCGGCGAAGTCGTGGGCACTCTGGAGATCTTCGGCGGGGAGACCGGCGTGCTGCGGGTGGACCTGCGTACTGATCATGAGCGGCCGGAGGTCTTGAGGGAACTGTATGCTCTTGCAGTTGAGCGTTTTCCCAAGGACTTTCCCATGGGCGCCGTGGTCACAAAGGCCGTGCCTGAAGCTTCGGCCCGGCGGGCGGTGCTTGCGGAACTGGGCTTCTCGGGGCCGGAGAGGTTCCGGGAGTATGAGGGCTACTACAGGCTGAGCTTTAGTAAGATGAAACGGGAGCTGGGGATAGCCTACTGCGGTTTGGCCTGCTGTCTTTGCAGCGAGAATGCGGACTGTAAGGGCTGTAAGCAGAACGGCTGCGCGACGTATGCCGAGTGCCAGAATTACGGCTGCGTTACGGAAAAGGGCCTTGGGGGCTGCTGGGAGTGTCCGGAGTTTCCCTGTGGCAAGGGTATGCTTGAGAAGCCGCGAATGCGGGCCTTTGTGCGCTTTGCGAAGGAGCACGGCGAACAGGGGCTTCTGGACCGCCTTGCGGAAAATGAGCGGGCGGGGATAGTCTACCACTACCCTGACGGGCTCACCGGGGACTATGACCTGGAGAACGAGCAGGAGATCTTAGACCTTTTAGAGCACGGTAGAAAAGAATAACGGCTGTTAAGAGGACGCGCGCGCGTCCTCTTTGGCCGCTTATAAAGGGGGAGATCCATGACCCAAAAGATAGACGGCATAGGATTTCAGATGGGGGAGCCCTTTGACTTTGGGTTCCTGGAAAGGTACGGCAGGGTTTTTAAGGTGTTCGACGACCAGGACTCCGGCAATATCTGCTTCGGCACGGAGAGGGACGGGCGGCGGTACTTTGTGAAGTTCGCCGGCGCCCGGACCGCCCGGTGCCCGGGGGAGCCTATGGAGGCAGTGGAGCGGCTTAAAGGGGCGCCGCCGGTTTATAGGGATTTGAGCCATCCAAACCTTATCCGGCTTATTGAGGCCGGGGACATGGGCGGCGGCTTTGGAATGGTCTTTGAGTGGGCTCCGGGGGACTGCATGGGCAGGATGTACCCCCAGGGGCACGAGAGGTTTATGGCCCTGCCCCTTGAAGCGAGGCTGGAGGTGTTCCACAGGGTGCTGGACTTTCTCTGCTATGTCCACTCCCAGGGGTATCTGGCGGTGGACTTCTATGACGGCAGCATTATGTATGATTTTGAGAGCAGAAAAACTACCGTCTGCGACGTGGACTTCTTTGTGAAGAAGCCTTACATCAACACTATGGGCCGTATGTGGGGCAGCGCCATGTTCATGTCCCCGGAGGAATTTCAGCGGGGGGCGGAGCTTGACGAGGTGACAAACGTGTATACCGCCGGGGCTATGGCCTTTGCGCTGCTGGGCAATTATAGCCGGGAGCGGGCGGACTGGCCCCTGGGGGAGGAGCTCTATGAGCTGGCGCGCCGGGCGGTCAGCGATGACAGGTCAAAAAGGCCCGGGTCCCTCCTGGAACTGGAGGAGAGCTGGCGGGAGCTGGAAACTTAAATTATAGAGAGGAAGTCTGATAATATGAGAGAAAAAGCCCTTGCGCTTTTGAAGGAGTATAACGAGAGCGAAGCGCTTATAAAGCACGGATTGCAGGTGGAGGCCATTATGCGGTACTATGCGAAGGAGGCCGGTGAGGAAAAGGCCCCCGAGGGCGTGGAGTATTGGGGCGCAGTGGGGCTGCTGCACGACGTGGACTATGAGAAGTACCCAGAGGAGCACTGCAAGAAGGCCGTGGAGATACTTAAAGGGGCGGGGTATGACGAGGGCTTTATACACGCCGTCATAAGCCACGGTTACGGCATATGCAGCGACGCGGAGCCGGAGCGCTATATGGAGAAGGTGCTCTATACTATAGACGAATTGAGCGGCCTTATAAACGCCACGGCCCTTATGCGGCCCTCGAAGTCTGTCATGGACCTGGAGGTAAAGTCCGTTAAGAAGAAGTTTAAGGATAAGAGATTTGCCGCCGGGGTGGACAGGCAGATCATCCTTGACGGCTGCGAGAGGCTCCATACGGACATCGACACGGTGATGGAAAAGTGCATTATGGGTATGCGCGAGAACCATGACGAGATAGGGCTTTAAGGGGGCTAATATGGCAAACAACGACAGCCGTTTTGCGGTGCTCATAGACGCGGACAATGTTTCCGTCAGGTATATAAAGCTTATAATGGACGAGATATCCAAAGAGGGGATCGCCACCTATAAGAGGATATACGGGGACTGGACCAACCCGGCGCTTATCTCCTGGAAGAGCACGCTGCTTGACAACTCCGTGCTGCCCATACAGCAGTACAGCTATACCACGGGGAAGAACTCCACGGACTCGGCCATGATAATCGACGCCATGGACATACTCTACTCCGGCAACGTGGACGGCTTCTGCCTGGTGTCCTCGGACAGCGACTTTACACGGCTTGCGGCCCGGCTCAGGGAGTCCGGCATGACCGTGGTGGGCATGGGGGAGAGCAAGACGCCCAACTCCTTTATCGCAGCGTGCAACTCCTTCAAGTATCTGGACATTTTACATGCCGCCGAGGAGGAGGAGCCCGAGGAGCCCCAGAAGCCTGCCGCGAAGAAGAAGCCCGCGGTACAGAAAAAGGCCCCTCAGAAGCCCGTGAAGGCTAAGGAGGAGCCGAAGGAAGAGCCTAAGACCAGCCTCAAGACCATACGGAAAGCCCTTAGGAGCATCGTAAGGGAGAATTCCGACGAGGAGGACTGGATATTTATCGGCAAGGTCGGGAATATCCTTGGGAAGAGATACCCTGACTTTGATGTGAGGAACTTCGGATTCTCTAAGCTCACGCCCTTTCTCGACTCACTGGATATGTTCGAGATAAAGTCTGAGCGCAAGGACAAGGACAGCTCGCCGCAGATGTACGTGCGCCTGAAGTGATATTATAGTTAAATGCAGCTACTATTGCTTTAGGTCCCGCTTTATCTGGGTGGTGGATATCTCGGGCGTGCGGGGAAGGTAGACTACCTTGCAGTAGTCCTTTAAAAAGTCGAACTTGCCCTCCCAGTCGTCGCCCATTACGAAAGTGTCCACCTTATAGAGCTGCACATCCGTGACCTTCTGCTCCCAGTTCTCCTCGGGGATCACCAGGTCCACGTAGCGGATCGCCTCAAGGAGCCGCTCCCGCTCCTCATAGCTAAAGTAGCATTTTTTATTTTTGCTGTTCCAGTTGAATCCGTCTGTTGACAGGGCGACTATAAGGTAGTCGCCCAATTCTTTTGCCCTCTTCAGAAGGTTGATATGCCCGTAGTGTATCAGGTCGAAGGTGCCGTAGGTTATTACTCGCTTCATACTGTTATTCTCCTCTCCGGGCGCTCAGCCCTTTGCGTCATACCAGGTCTTGCCGGCGTTGGCCTCAGCTACCATGGGCACGCTGAGGTTTACCGCCTGCTCCATCTCCTCTGTGAGCAGGGCCCGGACCTGCTCCTGCTCATCCTCCGGGCACTCCACTATCAGCTCGTCGTGGACCTGGAGTATCATCCGGGCTTTAAGGCCCTCCCGCTCCAGGCGGCGGCTCACCCGGATCATGGCTATCTTGATGATGTCGGCTGCCGCGCCCTGTATGGGCATGTTCCGAGCCACGCGCTCGCCGAAGGAGCGCATATTGAAGTTGCTGCTCTTGAGCTCGGGCAGGTACCGGCGCCGCCCGAACATGTCCTCAACATAGCCGCGCTCCCGGGCGGAATCGGCCACCTCCTTCATGTAGGCGTCAACGCCGGAGTAGTTGCGCAGGTACTCCTTGATATAGGCGTCGGCCTCCTTAACGCTGACGCCTATATCCTGGGAAAGGGAGTAGGCGCCGATACCGTAGACAATGCCGAAGTTCACGGCCTTGGCCCTGCTGCGAAGCTGGGAGGTGATGAGCTCCTGGGGCATATTGAAGACCCTGGCGGCAGTTGACGCGTGGATGTCGTGTCCCTGTAAAAAGTCCTCCCGCATGGCGGGGTCGTTGGCCACGTGGGCCAGGACACGGAGCTCTATCTGGCTGTAGTCCGCGTCCACCAGCACGCCGTGCTCGGCGGCGAAGAACTTGCGCAGCTCCCGGCCTATTGGGGTGCGCACGGGGATGTTCTGCATATTGGGCTCGGTGCTGGATATGCGCCCGGTGCGGGTCTCGGTCTGGTTAAAGCTGGAATGTATGCGCCCGTCGGGGCCTATCACCTTCAGGAGCCCGTCGCAGTAGGTGGACTTGAGCTTTGCCACCGTGCGGTAACGGAGTATCTCGTCCACCACCGGGTTCATGGGCCGCAGGGACTCCAGCACGTCGGCGCTGGTGGACCAGCCGGACTTGGTCTTCTTGCCGTGGGGCAGGCCGAGCTTTTCAAAAAGGGCCTCGCCAAGCTGCTTTGGGGAGTTGATGTTGAAGTCATAGCCCACCTGCTGGATTATGGAGCTATGCAGGGCCTCGACCTCGGCCTGGAGCTTTTCGCCGTACTCCCTGATGCTTCTGCTGTCTACATAGAAGCCGGTATGCTCCATCTGGGCCAGCACGAAGCTCAGGGGTATCTCGATGTTCTCCAAAAGCTCCCGCTGGTTATTGCCGTCTATGGCCTTCTGCAGGGCTTCACAGAGCCCGGGCATTACGGCGGCGCAGTTATACTCCTCCTCCTCAAAGTCCGGCAGTGGCACGGAGTATTCCGCGGCAAGGCGCAGCAGGTCGTAGCCTGAGGCCGAGGGGTTCAGAAGGTAGGCGGCAAGGGCCGTGTCCATAGCCACGGACTCTATCCGGCAGCCCATGCCAAGGGCCAGCCGGTGCAGGGGCTTGACGTCGTGGGTGTGCTTTTTAATGAGCGGGTCGGTGAAGAAGGCCAGCAGGAAGGCGCTGTCGGGGGCCACGCGCCAGAGGATGTCCTTATGGGCGAAGACAAGGGACTGGAGCTCCCCGGTCTTGCCCCACTGGCAGAAGAAATAGGCGTCTCCAGCGTCCTCGAGCCTTGCCAGCATGGGCGCGCCGTCGGGGAGCTCTATGGTTTCGGGGCGTCCGGCGGCTGCCGCGGCCTCCTGCACAGGGGCGGCGGTGAGGCCGAATTTTTCTATAAGTGAGAAGAGCTCAAGGCGGACCATTGCGGCCCCGGCGCGCTGGGGGTCCCCGGAGGTGGGGACGTACTTTTCAAGCTCCGTATCGATGGGGGCGTCCCGGCGTATGGTGCCAAGCTCATAGCTCATAAAGGCGTTTTCCCTTGAGGCCTCGAGCTTCTTGCGGGCGGCGGGCTTTATCTCCGGGTCGTCGAGATTATTGTAGATGTTCGTGAGGGAGCCGTACTTCTGCACCAGCTCCCCGGCGCCCTTGGGGCCGATCCCGGCGACCCCCGGAATGCAGTCGGAGCTGTCCCCCTGTATGGCCTTTAGGTCTATCATCTGAATGGGGGTGACGCCGTACTCCTCCATTATCTTTGCCTCGTCGTATACGGTCACCTGGGGCTGGCCGAACTTGGTGCTCATAAGCCGGATGGTGGTGGCGGGGGAGACGAGCTGCAGGCTGTCCCGGTCGCCGGTGGCTATGACGCAGGAATCGCCCCCCCGCTCGCAGGCGGCTGAGAGGGTTCCCAGGATGTCGTCGGCCTCCCAGCCCTCGCAGGTGACGATGCGGTAGCCAAGGTCCTGTAAAAGCTGCTGCAGAACAGGGAGCTGCTGGGCAAGCTCCTCGGGCATGCCCTTGCGGTTTGACTTATAGCCGGCGTACTGCCTGTGCCGGAAGGTGGGGGCACGCATGTCGAAAGCGATGGCCACGGCGTCGGGAGAGGTCTCGTCGTAGATCTTGCGGAACATGGTGAGGAAGCCGTAAATGCCGTTGGTGAAGTCGCCGGACTTAGTGGAGAGGAGCTTGATGCCGAAAAAAGCCCGGTTAAGAATGCTGTTGCCGTCTAAAACCAGTAGTTTCATGAGGATACTCCTTTTGGGAAAATAGCGCGGTCCAGGTGCGCCGGGCACCTGGCAGGGTTCTTAGGGGCAGCGCCCCTAAGCTGCCGGAGGCCGTAAATATACCTATACAAAGAAACCCCGGAGTGCCGTCTCCGGGGTGAAGCCTTGCGCTTTACAAGTATATTTTAACACATATAAGCCCAAAATGCAAGGATAATTTTGGCAGTTTACTCCTCCTGTAGAGAGGAAATATACACATCCTGAATGAGCCTGTCAAGGTCCTCCATTGTGCAGAGCTCACCGGAGCGCCGCCTGAACTCCGCGGCCCCGCGCATACCCTTTAAATACCAGCCCACGTGCTTGCGGGCCTCCAGCATGGCGCGGCGCTCGGCCTTGTATTCGCACATCATGGCGATATGCCTGCGCATGGTCAACAGGCGCTGGCTAAGGGGCGGGGGCGGCATGATAAGGCACGAGTCCCTGATGCGGGCGTTGACGTCCCGGAATATCCAGGGGTTGCCAAGGGCCGCGCGGCCTATCATGAGCAGGTCGCAGCCGGTCTCGGAGAGCATGCGGCTGGCTGAGAGGGGGTCTATAACGTCGCCGTTGCCTATTACCGGGACGGACACGGCGTCCTTGACGGCCTTTATCACAGACCAGTCGGCTGAGCCTGAGTAGAACTGCTCCCGGGTGCGGGCGTGGACGGCAATGGCGTCGGCCCCGGCCTCCTCGCATATCCTTGCGACCTTCACGGCGTTTATGTGCTCCCCGTCCCAGCCGGCGCGGAGCTTCACTGTTACGGGCAGGCCCGCCGCCTTGACGGCGCGAACTATCTCCCCGCACCTCCCGGGGTCCTTTAAGAGGGCGCTGCCCGCGCCTGAGCCCACTATCTTCGGGACGGGGCAGCCCATATTTATGTCAAGGCCCGCAGGGGAGGACCGGGACATCTTCTCTGCGGCCCGGCCCATACATTCAGGGTCGTCGCCGAATATCTGGATGAATACAGGGCCCTCGTCGTGGGTGAGGTCCGCAAGCTCAAGGCTCTTGCGGTCGTTAAAGTCCAGGGCCCGGGAGCTTATCATCTCGGTGACGGTATAGGCCGCGCCGATGTCCTCGCATATGCGCCGGAAGGCGGCGTCGGTGACCCCTGCCATGGGGGCCAGTGCCACCGGGCCGTTTATCTCTATGCTTCCTATCTTCAATGGGATACCTCCTATTTCAGGACCTTTGAGAACACCATCTGGGATGACTGGGAGAATTTGAGCCCGGCCTGGCGGGTGTAATCCTGCTCCTCGATGGTGAGGCCGTAGCTGGGCAGGAACTCCTCAAGGAAGTGGTCAGCCTCGGGGAGGTTCATGTCCCGGATGTTCTGGATGATGGTGCCCTCGGCCTTGCTGAAATCCAGGTTGCCGCTCTGGCGCTCCTCAACGCATTTTATCACGGCTGAGATACGGTCCGCGGCCTTTAGGAGGGGCTTTAGGTCCTGGTCGCCGGGGGCACTCATGGTCATTATCTCCCTGTAGGCGGGGCGAAGGTCCTCGGGGAGCATGGAGACAAGGTGCTCCACAGCCAGGTCCTCCACCTCGGCGTATGCCTTCCTTATCTCCTCCGAGTGGTATTTTACAGGGGTGGGCATATCGCCGGTGATAATCTCAGAGGCGTCATGCAGCAGGGCCAGGGCGGCGGCGCGCTGGGGGTCGTAGCTTCTGCCGAAGCGCGTATTGCCTATGACGGCCAGGGCGTGGGCGATTATCGCCGTCTCTAAAGAGTGCTCGGAGAGATTCTCGCTGCGGGTGTTGCGCATGAGGCCCCAGCGGTTTATATACTTCATGCGGGAGAGCATGGCGAAAAAATGATACATTTTCAGAGGCTCCTTCATCTTTTTCTGCTTTCTTCTTCTTTTAGGGGGGTGCGTTTGGCATATACTATTATACTATTTTGCAGAGCCATGTCAATGCGTGTTATATGAAGTCAGTAAAAAAGGCTTCCCCCGGGAGGGAGATTGTGGTATAATATAAAAATAAAATATGAAATTACTTCGGGGTTGATACTATGGCGATACAGACCGCGCGAAAGACCGGCTGGCGGGAGAACTATTTTCTAAAGGCTTTTCTGCTGGGGCTGGGGCTCTCCTTTACCATATTCCTGCCGTTTATACTGGTGGACGGCGGGCGCTTCCTGTTTTACGGCGACTTCAACGTGCAGCAGGTGCCCTTCTACCGCCTGGCCCACGACGCCATACGCTCAGGCAGCTGGGGCTGGAACAGCCGCACGGACTTGGGGGCAAACTTCATAGGCTCATACTCCTTTTACCTTCTGGGCAGCCCCTTCTTCTGGCTGACAATACCCTTCCCCTCGGAGTGGGTGCAGTATTTTATGGGCCCGTTGCTCATACTGAAATTTGCCTGCGCTACATTGACCGGCTATATCTATATACACCGCTATACAAAGAGCGGCGACTCGGCGCTTATAGGGGCGGTGCTCTACGCCTTCTCGGGCTTTTCGGTGTATAATGTGTTCTTTAACCATTTCCATGAGGCCATAGTATTCTTCCCCCTTTTGCTGAGCGCCTTGGACGAGTATATGTACAGGCGGCGCAGAGGGGTGTTCGCGCTGGCGGTATTCGCCTGCTGTATTGTGAACTATTATTTCTTTGTGGGCATGGTCACCTTCACGCTGATATACTTCTTCCTGCGGCTTGTCTGCGGGAGCTGGCGGATATCCGTGCGCGATTTCCTGCTGCTCGCGCTGGAGGCCGTGCTGGGGGTGGCGCTGTCGGGGGTGCTTCTGGTGCCGTCCGTGCTGGCGGTGATACAGAATGACCGGGTATCGAACCCCATAAACGGCTGGAACGGAGTGCTCTATAACCGCAACCAGAGGTACATGCACATAATCGAGTGCTTCTTCTTCCCGCCGGACCTTCCCGCGAGGCCGAACTTTACCCCGGATTCCGAGTCAAAGTGGTCCTCATTGGGGGCCTGGCTGCCCCTCTTTGGGATGACCGGGGTCATCGGCTGGCTTCAGCTTAGGCGGAAGCACTGGCTGAAGAAAATGCTGTGGGTGCTGTTTACCATGGCGCTAGTCCCCTTTTTGAACGCCTCCTTCCAGCTGATGAACTCGGCATATTATGCCAGATGGTTCTATATGCTCACGCTGATGATGTCCCTGGCGACAGTACTGGCCCTTGAGAATGAGAGGGTGAACTGGCGCAGGGCTGTTGTATGGAATTTCACCATTGTGACAGCCATAGCGGGGGTGATAGGCTTTATGCCCGCCAAGGAGAACGTGGACGGCGTTGAAAGCTGGTCCTGGGGGCTGATGGACTACCCCACCCGCTTCTGGAGCTATGTGGCGGTCTCCCTTATATGCCTGGGGCTGGTGGTGTACCTGTTCAT
Source organism: uncultured Clostridia bacterium (assembly GCA_947572385.1). Taxonomy (GTDB): domain Bacteria; phylum Bacillota; class Clostridia; order Oscillospirales; family Acutalibacteraceae; genus Acutalibacter. Next base: position 21,856 of record CANPBX010000018.1, on the reverse strand, counting down.
GTTCTGCAAGAGCCGCAAGGCCTTTAAGAGGGGGGCCTTCGGCTGCCTGTCCGTTGTGACGGTGCTATACTCCATCTATTTTATATCCCTTGGCAAGACCCAGTCGGACTATACCTGGGACCACCTGATACCCTATCAGCTTAACGGCGGCGTAAACGTGCCGCTGACAGACCTGCAGGTCTGCCGCTCGGATTTTTATGAGTCCATAGACAACGCGGCGATGTTCTGGCAGATACCCAGCATCCAGGCCTTCCACAGCATTGTGCCAGGGTCGGTGATGGAGTTCTATGATTCTATAGGCGTGCAGCGGGACGTGGGCTCGCGGCCCAAAGTGAGCCACTACGGTATAAGGGGCCTGCTCTCCGTGCACTGGCTCTTTGACGACGACTCCGACGGGGAGTATTTCGCCGGCAGGGAGATGGACGAGACCTCCATGCCCGGCTGGGCGTATTACGGCAATGCCAACGGATATGATATATGGGAGAACGAATTCTATGTGCCCATGGGCTTTACCTATGAGTACTATCTCCCAAGAAGCGAGTATGAGGAGATGTCAAAGGGCAGCGACACCGCTGTGGGGCATAGGGAGCTCTCCATGCTCAGGGCACTTGTAGTTGAGGATGAGGATGTGCCGAAGGTGGAGGGGCTTTTGGAGCTGCTGCCGGAGGAGATGCGGCATTTCAGCGAGCGGGGGTATATGGACGACTGCCTGGAGCGGGCCGCGGGAGCCTGCAAGGACTTCGGGTACAGCAGCTCGGGCTTCTCGGCGGAAATAGACACCCGGGGGGACGAGATGGTTTTCTTCAGCGTGCCATATGAGCCGGGCTGGAGCGCCAGGGTAAACGGCCAGGAGGCAGAGATACTGAAGGTGAACGTGGGCTTTATGGCTGTGGCCGTGCCAGGCGGGGAGAGCGTCAGGATAGACTTTACCTATGAGACCCCTGGGCTCGCCCTTGGGCTGGCTCTGAGCATACTGGCCCTGATGGGTATAATAGCCTATTTCTCCATACTGAAGAGAATGCCGGAGCGCGGCGGGCCAAAGTACCCGAAGCTCATGCGGTCGGGAAACGTCCCGGGCTGGGCCAAGAAGAACGGCGTGGCGGCACAGAGGCCCATAAGATTGAGGCGCAAGCCAAAGCGGGCGCCGGCGCTGCCTCCCAGAGCACCGGCACGGCCTGTGCGCCCGGAGCCGCCGAAGGAGCAGGAGGAGAAGAGAGAGCAGGCCCCAAAAAGGCTGCAGCCAAGGCCCTGGCCCCAGTTCAACGGGCCGGAGCACGTGGAGGCCCCTGAGACTGAGCAGAAGGAGGACAACGAAGAATGAGCCCTACAGTATATTTCGTAATACCCTGCTATAACGAGGAGGAGGTGCTGCCGGAGACCGTGCGGCGGCTGACGGAGAAGCTGCGTTCGATGGAGGAGAGCGGCCTTGCCGGCAGTAAGAGCCGTATGCTGCTGGTGGACGACGGCAGCAAGGACAGTACCTGGGAAATAATCTCCGGGATGAACAAGGAAAACCCCTATGTCGAGGGGGTGAAGCTGGCGCATAACAGGGGGCACCAGAACGCCCTGCTCTGCGGGCTGATGACCGCCAAGGAATACTGTGACTGCGCCATAAGCCTGGACGCCGACCTGCAGGACGATGTGGACGCTCTGGACAGGTTTGTGGAGAAATATCTTGAGGGCTGCGACGTTGTGTACGGGGTGAGGAACAAGCGGGAGACGGACACATGGTTTAAGCGCACCACGGCGGAGGGCTTCTATAAAGCCATGAAGCTTTTGGGGGTGGATATTGTATTTAACCATGCGGACTACAGGCTTATGAGCAAAAGGGCGCTGGAGGGCCTTGGGGAGTACAGGGAGGTGAACCTGTTTTTAAGGGGCATTGTGCCCCTTATAGGCTACCGCAGCGACTATGTGTATTATGACAGGCACGAGAGGTTTGCTGGGGAGTCTAAGTACCCCTTAAAGAAGATGATAGCCCTGGCGCTGGACGGCATTTCAAGCTTCAGCGTGAAGCCACTGAAGCTTATCTCAAACTTTGGGATACTGGTGTCGGTGCTCAGCGTATTCGGGCTCCTGTATGCGCTGATATCCTATTTCGCGGGGCTCGCCGTGTCCGGCTGGACGGCTATTGTCTGCTCCATATGGCTTTTGGGCGGGCTTCAGATGCTGTGCCTTGGAGTTGTGGGCGGGTATATCGGCAAGATATACAGCGAGGTGAAGGCGAGGCCCAGGTACAGGGTAGAGGAGCATTTGAGAAATACTGAGAAACCCCTTGACAAAGGGGAGTAAATGGTGTAAAATATTTGAGGAAAAGAAAGAGGGAGGTACTTCTTCCCCACCCCTGACGCTTTTGTGCGCCATAGGTCAATACGGTATGAAGGCCCTGCTTTCGGGCCCTTATGTAATGTGTTGATTCTGCGGGTGGAGTGCGTTCCACCCGCTTTTTCCGTAAGGACTGAGGATATCGCTTGATGGAGGTGCTGAACATTAGCAGCAAGGAACTGCAGATCAACGAACAAATCCGCGACAGGGAAGTCAGGGTCATCGATTCAGACGGCTCCCAGCTGGGGATAATGCCGTCAAAAAAGGCTATGGAGCTCGCGGAGCAGAAGAATCTGGATCTGGTGAAGATCGCCCCCCAGGCGGCCCCGCCTGTGTGCAAGATCATTGACTACGGCAAGTACCGCTTTGAGCAGAGCAAGCGGGAGAAGGAGCAGCGCAAGAACCAGAGGGTAGTGGAGATCAAAGAGGTGAGGCTGTCGCTGAACATTGACACCCACGACTTTGAGACAAAGAAAAACCATGCCCTGCGCTTTATTGCCGAGGGCAACAAGGTCAAGGCGTCTATCCGTTTCCGGGGCCGTGAGATGGGCCATCCGGAGCTGGGGCAGGAGATAATGAAACGCTTCGCCGAGGCCATGGAGGAAGCTGCCAATGTGGAGCGCCAGCCGAAGCTGGAGGGGCGCACCATGCTGATGTTCTTGGCGCCTAAGCCGACAAAGTAAGCCGCCTGACCCTTTAAGCCGGGGAGGGGCGCTTAAGATTAAGGAGGAATAAAGTATGCCTAAACTGAAGACTCACAGCGGCGCTAAAAAGCGCTTCAAGCTCTCGAAAAACGGCAAGGTGATCCGCGCCCATGCGTTCACCAGCCACCTGTTCAACGGCCACGGAAAGACCCCTAAGGTCAAGCGCCACGCAAGGGGCACCACTGTTACCGACAAGACCAACACTGCCGCTGTCAAGCGGATGCTGCCCTATAAATAAGAGACAGGGAAACTGCGAATCAAATTGGAACATGCGCCGGGCCTGATGAGGGGTCCGGGCAGGCCGGGAAAGGATTGAGAAGCTATGGCAAGAGTAAAGGGCGCGATGATGACGCGCAAGAGAAGGAAAAAGGTACTGAAGCTGGCGAAGGGATACTGGGGTGCAAAAAGCCGCCACTTTAAAATGGCCAAACAGGCCGTGATGAAGTCCGGCAACTATGCCTACATCGGCCGCAAGCAGCGTAAGCGCGACTTTAGGCGCCTGTGGATCACCCGCATTTCCGCGGGCTGCCACATGAACGGCACCAACTACTCCACCTTTATGAACGGACTGAAGAAGGCCGGGGTAACGCTGAACCGGAAAATGCTTTCCGAGATCGCCATTGCCGACCCTCAGGGCTTTACCGCCCTGGTGGAGAAGGCCAAGGCAGCACTGTAAATTGCCCGCCGCGCCATGCGGCACCCGCGCCTGAGGCTCTCTGCCTTGGGCGTTTGTATTCCTGCCGGAAGGAGCGGGACTGTGCCGCGCTGGCTCCGGCTAGTTTCCTGAGGAAGGAGGAGGCCTATGGAGACCATAACCAGCCGCCGCAACCCTGTTATAAGGGCTGCGGCGGGGCTGCTGGGTTCACCCAGGGAGCGCCGGGAGCGCCGGGAGTTCCTCTGTGAGGGGGCCAGGCTCTGCCGTGACGCGGCGGCGTCCGGCGTAAGGATAAAGGCCTGCTTTTTTACACCGAAGGCCGGGGAAAAGTACAGGGAGTACCTTGAGCCGGTGCTGAAGGCTGCGGGGGCTGGATACATGATAGAGGAGCCGGTGGCGGCTCTGCTCTCGGACACCAAGCACCCCCAGGGAGTGTTCTGCCTGTGCGCTTGGCCGGAATGGGAGCAGGCCGGTCCCGGGGGGCCGTGCCTGGTGCTTGAGAACATACAGGACCCGGGGAATCTGGGGACTATCCTCCGGACAGCCGAGGCTCTGGGGCGGTACAGGGTCTTCCTGCTGGGGGACTGCTGCGACCCGCTTTCGCCGAAGGCCCTGCGTGCGTCTATGGGTGCGGCCTTCCGGCTGGGGCTTGGCGCTGAGAGCTCCGCCAAAGAGCTTTTAGGGCGGCTCAGGGCCGAGGGCTATAGGACCCACGGGGCGGTGCCTGACAGCGGGGCACTACCGGTCACCGGCATAGACTTTGGAAGCGGGCTGCACGCGGTGCTGATCGGCAACGAGGGCAGCGGGCTTATGGAAGAGACCGCCGGGCTCTGCGACGACCTTATCACCATACCCATGGGAGGGCGGGCAGAGTCCCTGAACGCGGCGGCCGCGGCTACGGTGCTCATGTGGGAGCTCAGCCGCGGCAGTATGAAGGGAGGCGTATCCTGAGTTGGAAAATATAGTATTTTGGATGTGGGCCCAGCAGGCCTTCGGGGTGGGGAGCGGCAGGCCATGGCATATTTATAATAGCTTTCCCGGCGGGCTTGAGGGCTTCTATAGGGAGGGCGCAAGGTGCTGGAACAGGCTTGACTATGTGTCCGAGTCCCAGGCGGCGGCACTGGCGGCATGCACCCTCGAGGAGGCCATGGTGCGCCTGGACTGCGCCATGAGGCTTGGCTGGCAGGTGGTAACGCCGGAGTGTGAGCAATATCCCGGGGAACTGAGGAATATTTCTGACCCTCCTGCGGTACTGTATAGTAAGGGCGCGAAGCTCGGGGAGCTTTCGGGGCAGAAGATAGCGGTGGTGGGCGCGAGAAAGGCCGTGCCCGAGAGCCTTGACGCCGCAAGGAGCATTTGCTACAGGATCTCGATGTCCGGCGGCACGGTAGTCACCGGGGAGGCCTCGGGAGTGGATGGCTGCGCTATGGAGGGGGTCATAAGCGCCAGGGGAAGGGCGGCATGCGTCCTGGCGGTGGACCTTACGAGCTCCTATATGGCCAAGACCAGCCATCTGCGAAAGAAGATATTAGACCTGGGCGGGACGCTTATCACCGAGTATTTCTCCCAGAATAAGCCGGACAGGGGCGGGTTCCAGCTGCGCAACAGGCTGATAACCGGGCTGTGCCGGAAGGTAGTGCTTGTGCAGGCGGCTGAGAAAAGCGGAACGATGATATATGCCCGCCACGCCGCGAAGCAGGGCCGGAAGCTTTTTGTGTTCCCGGGGCCTGAGGGCGCTGAGGAATTTGCCGGGAGCAGGAGGCTGCTTGAAGAGGGGGCCTCCCCGGTGATCACAGGCGGCGAGGTGCTGGGCGCAGCCGCTCCGGCCGGAGGGCCTGTGGCAGCCGCGGCTGAGCCGGCTCTTCAGAAAAGGCCGCAGGACAGGGAGGAGCCTTCTGTGAAGGGGCTGCCTTCGGAGCAGCAGGCGGTGCTTGGCATACTCAGCGGAGGGGAACGGACCGTGGACGAGCTTGCGGAGGGCTGCGGTATGGAGGCCGGGAAGCTTTTAAGGCTGCTCACCCGCATGGAGCTTGCCGGGCAGATAGAGAGCGCCCCGGGGCGCAGGTACCGGCGGCTGGGCGGCTGACAGCCCGAAAATATGAGAATAAAGGAAACGGATATATGTCTAAACTAGTGATCGTGGAGTCGCCGTCAAAGGCGAAGACCATTCAGAAATATCTCGGGCCCGACTACGAGGTGGTGGCCTCTATGGGCCACGTGCGGGACCTGCCGAAAGCCAGGCTCTGCGTGGACGTGAAGGACCATTTTAAGCCCAAGTACACCATAATAAAGGGCAAGGAGGCGCTGGTGAAGGAGCTGAAGGCGGCGGCGAAAAAGTCAGACGGCGTGCTGCTGGCTACCGACCCTGACAGGGAGGGCGAGGCCATCTCCTGGCATTTGGCGTACATTTTGGATTTGCCGGAGGACGCCCTTGACAGGGTGACGTTTAACGAGATAACCAAGACCGGGGTGGCCGACGGCATGGCTAACCCCCGGGCCATTGACATGGACTTGGTAAACGCCCAGCAGGCCCGCAGGATCCTTGACAGGCTGGTGGGCTATACCCTCAGCCCGTTTTTGGTGAAGACCATCAGGAAGGGCCTCTCCGCCGGGCGGGTGCAGTCTGTGGCGGTGCGCATGATCGTGGACCGGGAGGAGGAGATAAGGGCCTTTGTGCCCAAGGAGTACTGGAGCATTGACGCGAAGCTCACGGCACCCCCGGCAAGGGTCGTGTTCCCCGCGGCTTTCTATGGGGATGAGAGCGGGGAGATCGAGATCGCCAATAAGGAGCAGGCGGACGGTATTTTAGCCGAGCTCCAAAATGAGGAGTTTATAGTCGGGCCGGTGAAGAAGGGAAGGCGCAGCCGCCAGCCCGCGCCGCCGTTTATCACCTCTACCATGCAGCAGGAAGCCTCCAAGCGCCTGGGCTTCCAGGCCTACCGTACCATGCGGGCGGCCCAGGAGCTCTATGAGGGCGTGGACATTGAGGGCCAGGGGGCTGTGGGCCTTATCACCTATATGCGTACGGATTCGCTGAGGGTCTCTGAGGACGCTATAAGGGACGCGGCCCAGTTCATAGAGGGGCGCTGGGGGGAGAAGTACCTGCCGCCGAAGCCCAGGCACTATAAGTCACGGGCAGGGGCCCAGGACGGGCACGAGGCCATACGGCCCTCCACCATCAGCCTTACCCCCGAGCAGGTGAAGGACTCCCTCACTGCCGACCAGTATAAGCTGTATAAGCTCATCTGGGAGAGGTTCATCTCCAGCCAGATGGCGAACTGCGTGCTGAATACCACCCAGGCCACTATAAAAGCGGGGAGGTATATCTTCAAGGCCAGCGGCTTTAATGTGAACTTTGAGGGCTTCACGGCCCTGTATGAGGAGACGAAGGAGGACGACGAGAAGGCCGGGAAGGATCTGCCGCCACTTGAGGAGGGGATGAAGCTCAGGGTGCGGGAGGTCTTGGGCAACCAGCATTTTACACAGCCGCCCCCGAGGTACACTGAGGCCTCGCTTATAAAGACCCTGGAGGAGAACGGGATCGGCAGGCCCTCCACCTATGCCGCCACTATCTCCACCATCACCATGCGGGAGTATGTGACAAGGGAGGGCAAGGCCTTCAAGCCCACGGAGCTGGGGGAGGTCATCACCAAGCTCATGAAAGAGCAGTTCCCCAAAATCGTGAACGTGCGCTTCACCGCCCAGGTGGAGGACGGCTTGGACGCGGTACAGCGGGGGGACGAGGAGTGGGTCGATACCCTTCAGAGCTTCTATGACGACTTCGACAAGACTGTGCAGAAGGCAAAGAAGGCCATGGACGGTGTTAAGATACACCTGAAGGAGGACGAGACAGACGAGATATGCGATAAGTGCGGGCGGCCCATGGTGGTAAAGCATGGGCGCTTCGGCAAGTTCATCGCCTGCTCGGGTTACCCAGAATGCCAGAATATAAAGAAGATAGTGAAGCCCACCGGGGCCGAGTGCCCAAAGTGCGGGGGGAACATTATAGAGCGCAAGTCCAAGAAGGGCCGGGTGTTCTACGGCTGCGACCGCTACCCCGAGTGCGACTTCGTCAGCTGGGACCCGCCCAGTAAGGAGAAGTGCCCGGTCTGCGGCAAGGTGCTTTTGCAGAAGAAGACCAAGGATAAGCGGCTGTACTGCGTTACAGAGGGCTGCACCTTCCAGGGGAAGGCGCCCAAGGAGTGAGCCTATGGAGAGCATGACTGTTATCGGCGGGGGGCTGGCCGGGTGCGAGGCCGCGTGGCAGATCGCCAAAAGGGGCGTGCCTGTGAAGCTATATGAGATGAAGCCGGAGAGGTTTTCCCCGGCCCATAAGAGCCCGGGGCTCGCCGAGCTCATCTGCTCCAACTCCCTTAAAGCGGCGCGGATAGAGAGCGCGGCGGGGCTTCTTAAAGAGGAGATGCGGCGGCTGGGGTCGCTCCTGATGGACTGCGCCGGGAGGTGCAGCGTCCCTGCGGGGGGAGCCCTGGCGGTGGACAGGGAGGAGTTTTCCCGCCTTGCCACAGAGGCCATAGAGGGCGAGCCCCTTATAGAGCTCCGCCGCCGGGAGGTCACGGAGATACCCGGGGGCGTTGCAATTATAGCCAGCGGGCCGCTGACAGAGGGCGGGCTTGCCGGGGAGATAGAGAAGCTCTGCGGGGGAAGGCTCAGCTTTTTCGACGCGGCCGCGCCTATAGTTGCGGCGGAGAGCATTGACATGACTAAGTGCTTCGCCGCTTCAAGGTATGGGCGGGGCGAGGACGACTATATCAACTGTCCCATGAATAAAGAGGAGTACGAGCGGTTCGTCACGGAGCTGGTGGGCGCTGAGAGAGCGCCTTTGCACGGCTGTGACGCGAGTTCCCCCGAAGGGGGAAGCTCGGAGGACCCGAAGGTTTATGAAGGCTGTATGCCCATAGAGGTCTTGGCCTCCCGGGGCCGGGACGCAATACGCTTCGGGCCCATGAAGCCGGTGGGGCTCACAGACCCGCGCACCGGGCACAGGCCCTGGGCGGTGGTGCAGCTTCGGGCGGAGAACAGGGAGAGGACCCTCTATAACCTGGTGGGCTTTCAGACGAACTTGAAGTTCGGGGAGCAGAAGCGGGTGTTCGGTATGATACCGGGGCTCCTGAACGCGGAGTTCATGCGGTACGGCGTTATGCACAGGAACACTTTCCTGGATTCGCCGAAGGTGCTGGACGCGGATTATTCCATGAGGACAAGGCCGGAGCTTTTCTTCGCCGGGCAGATGACCGGCGTGGAGGGGTATATGGAGTCGGCGGCCTCGGGGATGATGGCGGGCATAAATGCCGTTAAGAGGAGGCACGGACAGGAAACTTTGGTTTTGCCCGGGACCACGATGATAGGGGCGCTGAGCCGGTACATTGCCGGGTACGAGGGCAAGGACTTTCAGCCTATGGGCGCGAACTTCGGTATACTGCCGCCCCTTCCCACACATATCCGGGACAAGCGGGAGAGGTACGCGGGGCTCTCAAAACGGGCCCTTCTTGACCTCGGAAAGGAGATATCATGCGCATTATAGTGGACGGCTTCGGCGGGGACAACGCCCCGGGGGAGATACTCTTGGGCTGCGCCCGGGCCATGGAGGGGCTGGGAATAGACATAAGTGTTTCCGGGGACAAGGACAAGCTCCTTAGGAGCGCGAAGGAGCTGGGGCTTGAGGGCAGCTTTAACAGGATGGAGGTCCTGCACTGCACAGACGTGCTCACAATGGAGGACGAGCCGGAGAGCGTACTCAAGGCCAGATCGGAGAGCTCCATGGCTGTGGGCATGAGGGCCCTCTACGAGGGCGGGGGCGACGCCTTTGCCAGCGCCGGGAACAGCGGTGCCCTGGCCTTTGGGGCCACAATGATAGTCAAGAGGATAAAGGGCGTGAAGCGGGTAGCCTTTGCGCCGGTGCTGCCCACGGCAGGCACGCCATTTATGATATCCGACGGCGGGGCAAACGTGGTGTGCCGGGCTGATATGCTGCTGCAGTTCGGGCTCATGGGCTCGGTGTACATGGAGAAGGTCATGGGGGTGAAAAATCCACGGGTGGGCCTTGTGAACGTGGGCACCGAGGAGCATAAGGGGGACGACCTGAGAAAAGAGGCCTACGGGCTTTTGAAGGGCTGCGGCGGGATAAACTTTATCGGGAACATAGAGCCAAGGGACATCCCCTACGGCGTGTGCGACGTGGCTGTCGCCGACGGCTTTACCGGCAACACCGTGCTGAAGCTCTATGAGGGCACGGCCCTTGCCATGATGGGCATGGTGAAGGACATCTTTAAAAAGTCCCTTAAAAACAAGCTGGCCGCAGGGCTGATATACGGGGACCTGCAGGGCCTTAAAAAGACCATGGACTATAACTCCTACGGCGGCGCGCCGCTGATAGGGGCCTCGAAGCCGGTGTTCAAGATGCACGGCAACGCAAAGGCCTACGCCGTGCAGAGCGCTTTGAAGCTTGTGCGGGACTGCACGGAGTCGGGATATGTAGAGGCCATAGGGGCCGCGCTGGGAAAGTAAATTTGGGGGAGGTGCCAAAATGAGGGCGCTTGAGGAATACGAAAAGCTTATCGGGTATGAGTTCCGGGACAAGAAGCTGCTGGAAACGGCGCTGACCCACTCCTCCTATGCCAACGAGCATAAGACGGAGAGCTATGAGCGGCTGGAGTTCTTGGGGGACTCGGTGTTGGGCTTTGTTACGGCGGAGTACCTTTTTGAGAACATGGGCCACCTTTCAGAGGGACAGCTGACAAAGACCCGGGCGGCGCTGGTGTGCGAAAAGTCCCTCTGCGGGTTTTCAAGGAGCCTGGAGGTGGGCAGCTTTTTAAAGCTCAGCCACGGGGAGATGCACTCCGGGGGCCGTGAGCGGTCCAGCATTCTGGCGGACGTGTTCGAGTCCACCACGGCGGCCATATACCTTGACAGCGGGGAGCTCTCCGCCGCCAAGGAGTTTATACTGCGCTTTATAGTTCCCGCCGCAAAGACCAGCGGGCAGAAGGCCTTTAAGGACTACAAAACCACCTTGCAGGAGATAATCCAGCAGAACCCGGAGGAGAGACTGGAGTATGTCCTGACCGGGGAGAGCGGGCCGGACCACCAGAAGCATTTTACCGTTGAGGTGCACCTTAACAGCAACGTCATAGGCAAGGGCGGCGGCAGGAGCAAAAAGGAGGCCGAGCAGCAGGCCGCAAGAGAAGCTTTGGAACTGATGGGGTACTGATGGGCAGACACTCTAATATCGCCATATTTGTGCCCCATTTGGGGTGCCCCCGGCAGTGCAGCTTCTGCCAGCAGAGGACCATCACCGGGCAGCAGGAGGCGCCGGGGCCAGAGGACGTGCTGGCGGCGGCAGAGACGGCGGCGGGGTCCCTTTCGGACTGCTCCGGCGCGGAGATAGCTTTCTTCGGGGGGAGCTTTACAGCCATAGACCGGGGGTATATGCTCTCCCTGCTTGAAGCGGCGAAACGGGCCGTGGAGCGGTACGGCTTTAAAGGGGTCAGGTGCTCCACCCGGCCGGACGCTATAGACAGTGAAGTGCTGGATATTTTGCAGGCCCACAGGGTCACGGCGGTGGAGCTGGGGGCCCAGTCCATGGACGACGGTGTGCTTCTGGCGAACAGGCGGGGGCATACCGCCGAAGACACCAGGAAAGCGGCGGGGCTTATACGCCGGGCGGGGCTGGAGCTGGGCTTGCAGATGATGACAGGGCTCTATACCAGCACGGAGGAAAAGGACCTTGAGACCGCCAGGGAGTTTTTGAAGCTTCTGCCCGCCACGGTGCGGGTGTACCCCACCATAGTGCTGCCGGGGACAGAGCTCTGCCGGCTGTATGAGGCCGGGGAGTACAGACCCCAGGAGCTCGGGGAGGCCGTGGAGCTGTGCGCGGAGCTCTTGGAGATGTTCGAGGGCGCGGGCGTGCGGGTGATACGTATGGGGCTGCACCCGGGAGAGGAACTGGAAAGACGGAGGGTGGCCGGGCCTTACCATCAGGCGTTCCGGCAGCTGGTGGAGAGCAGGCTGTTCCTTGATAAGCTCCGGGCCCAGTTGAAGGAGCCGGGGGAGTACCGGGTCAGGGTGAACCCCCGGGATATTTCCACGGCATTGGGCCAGGGGCGAGAGAACCCGCGGCGGCTCTCGGAGCTGGGGTATTCGGTGACGTTTATCCAGGACGAGACAGTGAAAAGGGGTGGTTTTGCCCCTGTGGACCAGCAAGGAGAAAAATAATGCGCGGACAAAAGCTTATAATACTCAGCGGCTCGCCCTGCGTGGGCAAGAGCACGGCGGGAGAAGTTGCGCTCATGTGCAAAGAGACGATCGACGGCTATAGAGATCGAAACTGCAAGCCTCATTTGAGCAAGGAGATTTACCTTAATGATATTGAAATCGCTGGAGCTTCAGGGCTTCAAGACCTTCCCGGATAAGACCACGCTGTCCTTTGAGAGGGGCATCACCTCGGTGGTGGGGCCAAACGGCAGCGGCAAGAGCAATATAAGCGACGCCATGCGCTGGGTGCTGGGGGAGCAGTCCCTGCGCTCTCTGCGCTGCTCCAAGATGGAGGACGTCATCTTCGGCGGCACCCCCCAGCGGCGGGCCCAGGGCTTTGCCGAGGTCACCCTGACCATTGACAACGCCGACCGGGCGCTGCCCTTTGACAACGACCAGGTAGCCATAACCCGCCGGTACTATAGGTCCGGGGAGAGCGAGTATCTTATCAACAAGAGCACCGTAAGGCTTAGGGACATAAACGAGCTGTTTATGGACACTGGCCTTGGGCGGGACGGGTACTCCATCATAGGCCAGGGCAAGATCGACAGCATAGTGGCGGCCAAATCAGAGGACCGGCGGGAGATATTCGAGGAGGCGGCGGGCATATCCCGCTACCGCTACCGCAAGGAGGAGGCCGAGCGCAGGCTCTCAAGGGCCGAGGAAAACCTGGTGCGCCTAAGAGATATTCTCAGCGAGCTTGAGGGCCGGGTGGGCCCACTTAAGGAGCAGGCGGAGAAGGCCGAGAGGTTCATAGAGTACGACAGCGAGAAGAAGGGGCTGGAGATAGGGATCTGGCTCGAGACACTGCGCCGGTCCGCCCAGGGCATCAGGGAGCACCAGGACAAGATAGCCCTTGCCGGGTCCCAGCACAGGGAGATAGAGAAGGAGCTGGAGAGGATATCCCAGCGGGCCGAGGAAAACCTGAGGGAGGTCAACGGCTGTACGGCGGCTATGGACGAGGCAAGGACCCAGGCGGCTTCGCTGGACGAGCAGGCTGTCAGGGCCGAGGGCGAGGTGGGCCTTCTTGAGAGCGAGATCGCCCATAACGCCCAGGATGTTCTGAGGCTTGAGGGGCAGATAGAGGCTGCGAGGCAGTCCAGGGCCGACACAGAGAGGGAGATAGCCGGTAAGCGCGCCCAGGCCGTGGAGCAGGAGCGGCGCATAGCCGAGAGCCAGCAAAAGCTCAGCGATTTCACCCTGACCCTTGAGGAGCTGAGAAAGGGCGCGGACCAGGCCACAAGGGAGATAGAGCTGGCTGCGGCGAAGCTGGCGGGGGTCAACGCAAGCCTCTCTGAGGAGCGGGTGAGGATAAGCTCGGCACAGTCCTCTATGGAGGAGATACTGCGAAGGGCCGAGGCCGTGGACGAGAGCGTCCGGCAGGTGAAGGAGCGTGAGGAGGCCGCCGAGAGGGAGGGCCGGGAGCTCACGGAGCTGCTGGAGGGCATAGAGCGGGAGATAGCCGCAAAGGAAAACGCCGTCAAAGGCTACGAGATGAGGCTTGAGAGCCGCAGAAGAAAGGTGCAGCAGAACAAGGACGAGGTGGACAGGCTGACCCTCGATACCAACGAACAGCTCCGCCGTGCAAAGCTCCTGGAGGACCTGGAGCGGAGCATGGAGGGCTTCGGGCAGAGCGTCAAGGCTGTTATGCGGGAGGCCGGGCGCGGAATGCTCAGAGGGATCTGCGGGCCGGTGACGAGGATAATCAAGGTGCCGGGGGAGTACGCGGTGGCTGTTGAGACTGCCCTCGGCGCGGCAATGCAGAACGTGGTAGTCGAGACCGAGCAGGACGCTAAGGCAGCTATCGGGCTCTTGAAGCAGAGGGATCTGGGCAGGGCGACCTTCCTGCCGCTGACCACGGTGAAGGGCCGGACCATAGACGCCAAGGAGATGGAGCAGGTCCCGGGGTTTGTGGGCATAGCCTCAGAGCTTTGCAGCTGTGAGGAGCGGTTTGCGGGGGTCAAGGACTCCCTGCTGGGCCGGGTGGCAGTTGCGGAGGATCTGGACAGCGCCGTTGCCATAGCCAGGCGCACCGGGTACAGGTACAGGGTGGTGAGCCTTGACGGCCAGGTGGTGAACGCGGGGGGCTCGCTGACAGGCGGCTCCAGGGCGAAGAACTCCGGGCTGCTCAGCCGTGCCGGGGAGATCGAGCGCATTAGGGCGAAAGCGGCGGGGCTTAAAGAGCAGACGGACAGAGCTGCCCGGACGCTGAAGGAGAGCCAGCAGGAGCTGTCCTCCTGCGAGGCCCAGCTGGACGCGGCCCAGGGGGAGCTTGGCACACTGCAGGACGAGCGCACCAAGGTGGGCGCAGAGCTTGCCCAGGCCGGGCGCGAGCTGGCGGCTGTGCGGCAGAGCGCGGGCGAGCTTATGAAGGAGCGCTCCACTGCCCGGGAGCGGCTGGAGGCGCTGAATAAGTCCCGGGCCGAGAGCAGTGAGCGGCTGGAGGCACTGGACAGGGAGGCAAAGGACTGGCAGGAGAAGAGCCAGGCCCTCACCGGCAACAGGCAGGAGCAGCTCGACAGGTGCGACGAGATAGGCGAGACTGTGCAGGCTTTGCGCATGGAGGAATTTTCAGCGAGGAAGGACCGGGACGCGCTGCTTGAGGGGATCGCGGAGCTCGAGGCCAGGCTGAAGGACTCTGCCGGGGAGCAGGACCGGCTGAAGGCGGAGATAGCGGCCCTTGAGGAGAAGAGCAGCGGGCTCAGGGAGGATATCTCAAGGCGGAAGGAGCAGATAGAGTCCCTAAGGGGCTCGGCCAGGGACAGGCGGGCCCAGATCCAGCAGGAGTCAGAAAGGCGCGCGGAGCTTGAGCGGGAGTCCTCGGAGCTGAGAAATGCCGAGAGGGACACCCTGGCCCGAAGGGAGAGCGCCGCCGGGGAGCTGGCAAGGCTCCAGGAGCGGGCCGGGAACCTTCAGAAGGAATATGACGGGCTGATGAACCGGCTCTGGGAGGAGTATGAGCTCACCCGGAGGGAGGCCGAGGAGGTTGCCGCCGAGATAGACGACCTGCCGAAGGCACAGAGAAGGCTTTTGGAGCTCAAGAACATGATAAAGTCACTGGGCGCGGTGAACGTGGGCGCTGTGGTGGAATATAAGGAGGTGTCGGAGCGCTATGAATTCCTCGGCGGGCAGGTGGGCGACGCGGAGAGATCCAAAAAGGAGCTTCTGGATCTGATAACCCAGCTTACCGGGGCCATGCAGGAGCAGTTCATAGAGCGCTTCGGGAAAATAAACGAGAACTTCGGGCATATCTTCAGGGAGCTTTTCGGCGGGGGAGCGGCGGAGCTCAGCTTCTCCGACCCTGAAAATGTACTTACCTCGGGGATAGACATAAAGGTGCATCCGCCGGGGAAGATAGTCACTCATATAGAGTCGCTGTCCGGCGGCGAAAAGGCGCTGGTGGCAATATCCATATACTTTGCGATCATGCGGGTAAACCCGCCGCCCTTCTGTGTGCTGGACGAGATCGAGGCGGCCCTTGACGATGTGAACGTCACAAGGTTTGCCCAGTACCTGAGGAGGATGACAGGCAAGAGCCAGTTTATCACCATCACCCACAGGCGCGGCACTATGGAGGGGTCGGACATGCTCTATGGGGTGACTATGCAGGACCAGGGCATATCAAAGCTCCTGGCGCTGAGGACGGACGAGGCGGCGGAGTACGGGTCGTAGGGTAAAATCGGAAAAGGAGAGTCATTATGGGAATATTTGAAAAAATACGGCAGGGCCTTAAAAAGACCCGGGACAGCATATCCGGACAGATAGCCCAGATGGTGAACTCGTTCACAAAGATCGACGAGGAGCTTTTTGAGGAGCTGGAGGAGCTTCTGGTCATGGGGGACGTGGGCATGGACACCGCGGAGTTTATCACCGGGGAGCTCCGCCGGGTGATAAAGGAGAAGGGTATCACGGACCCGGCGCTTATAATGGACGAGCTGCAGGGGATCGTCCGGGAGCTGCTCTCAGGGGACTGCTCCCTGCATACGGACACGAAGCCCTCGGTGATACTGGTGATAGGCGTGAACGGCGTGGGCAAGACCACAGCTATAGGCAAGCTCTCGGCGCGGCTCCGGGCAGAGGGCAGGTCGGTGATACTGGGCGCCGCGGACACCTTCCGGGCGGCGGCCATAGAGCAGCTGGAGGTCTGGGCCCAGCGTGCGGAGGTGCCCATGATAAAGCAGGGCGAGGGCTCTGACCCGGCGGCGGTGGTATTTGACACCATCGCGGCGGCCAAGGCCCGTGGCTGCGACGTTATCATCTGCGACACGGCGGGGCGGCTGCACAACAAGAAGAACCTGATGGACGAGCTTTCCAAGATATCGAGAATAATCGACCGGGAGCTGCCCGGCTGCGACAGGGAGAACCTGCTGGTGCTGGACGCGGCTACAGGGCAGAACGCAGTAAACCAGGCCAGGGAGTTCATGGGCGCGGCGGGGATAACCGGGATCGTGCTCACAAAGCTGGACGGCACCCCAAAGGGCGGCGTGGTGCTGCCAATAAAAAGGGAGCTGGGCCTGCCGGTAAAGTTTATCGGCGTTGGGGAGCAGATAGACGATCTGCAGCCCTTTGACCCGGGGGCCTTTGCAGCGGGGCTCTTTAATATGGAGGAGCCAAAGGCGGCGGAGTCTGACGCCGTGCAAAAGGCTGCAGAGGTCTTGGATGCGCCCGCCCAAGCTGAGCCGGAGCCAGTGCTGGTACCGGAGCCTGCTGCAGCCGAGAGCCCAGAGGAGAGGCATGCCCGCTTCAGGAGTTTTGCCGAGGCGCTTATGGCGCGGCTGGATGAAAATGAGGGCGTCCGGGATATGCTGCCGGAGCTAAGGGCCTGGCGGGATGACAGGGAGCTTGACAGGGACGACCAGAGGCTCGTGAGGAATCTGCTTCTCACTGCTGAGAAGCGTGAGCGGTAAATAGAGGAGGGCGATCTCATGAAATATGTTATAGCTACCCATAATAAGGGGAAGCTCGTAGAGTTCCAGAGGCTGCTGGAGCCGATGGGCATAGAGGCCGTGACCATGGACATCGGGGAGCCCGAGGAGACCGGGACTACCTTTAGGGAGAACGCCTTTATAAAGGCCGAGGCCGCCTGCAGGGAGACCGGCCTGCCGGCTGTTGCGGACGACTCCGGGCTGTGCGTGGACTATCTGGACGGCGCCCCTGGGATATACTCGGCCAGGTTTGCAGAGCCGGGAAAGAGAAGGCTGACTGTGCTGGAGAAGCTTAAGGGCGTGCCGGAGGAGCAGAGGGGGGCCCACTTTGTGAGCGCGGTATGCTGTGTGTTCCCAAACGGCGACAGGATAGAGGCCGAGGGGAAGTGCTTCGGCAAAATAGCCTTTGAGAGCCGGGGGGAGAACGGCTTCGGCTACGACTCCATCTTCCAGCAGGGGGAGGTCACCTTCGGGGAGCTGAGCGCGGAAGAAAAGGACGAGCGCAGCCATAGGGGGCACGCCTTTGCGGAATTTGAGAAGAAGCTGAGGGAATACCTTGGGAAAACGGAGAAATGAGGGATAAATTTTGACAAGCAAGCAGCGGGCGTATCTGCGCTCATTGGCCGTAAACGAGGACACGATACTCTATGTGGGCAAGGCGGGGCTGGGCCCGGAGGTCTTTAAGGAGGCCGGGGACGCCCTGAAGAAGCGGGAGCTCATAAAGGGCCGGGTGCTGCCGGAGACCTGCCCCAGCTCGCCCAGGGAGGCCGCCGAGGAGATAGCGGGGGCCACAGGCAGCGAGGTCGTCCAGGTGATAGGCAGCCGGTTCGTGCTATATAAACCGGACCCGAAAGAGCCTAAAATAAAGCTGCCAAAATGAGAACAGGGGTTTACGGCGGGACATTTAACCCCATACACCTGGGGCATATCCATATTTTAAGGGAGTTCATAAAGCGGCTGGAGCTGCAAAAGGTGCTGCTCATACCCGACGGCACGCCGCCGCATAAGGCGGCGGAGGGCCTTGCAGCCCCTGAGGATAGGCTGGAGATGTGCTGGATAGCCACAAGGGAGCTTAGAGTAGTTGAGATCAGCCGTATGGAGCTGGAGCGCCCGGGAAAGAGCTATACGAGCGACACCCTGACAGAGCTCCATAGGCGCTGCCCTGGGGACGAGCTTTACTTCCTCATGGGGGAGGATATGTTCCTGACTGTGGACAGATGGCACGACGCTGGGACTATACTCCGGCTGGCAGTGCTCTGCGCCTCACCCAGGAGCCCCGAGGGCCTTGGGCGGCTGCTTGGGAAGGAGCGGGAGCTCGTGAGGCTGGGTGCAAGGTGCAGGGTGGAGGATATACCGTTTCTGGATATATCGTCGACCAAGGTCCGGGAGCTTTCCGGTTCCGGCGGGGATGTCTCCGGGCTTGTGCCTGAGGGCGTGGCGCGGTATATCAGGGAGAAGAGGATATATGGAGGTTTATGATCTATGAAGCTTGAGGAATATGAGCTGAGGGTAAAGGAACGGCTGAGCGAGGGCAGGTTCTACCACAGCCAGTGCGTGGCTGAGTGCGCGGCAAGGCTCGCGGAGAAATACGGAGCGGATGTGGAGAAGGCGCGGCTTGCGGGGATACTCCACGACGTGATGAAGGAAACGGAGCCCGGGGAACAGTTGAAAATCATGGAGCAGTCTGGTATAATACTCACAGAGGCCCAGCGGCGCAACACGAAGCTCTGGCACGCCATATCCGGCGCGGCCTATGCGGAGCGCGTTCTGGGGGTCTCCGACAGGGAGGTCCTTGAAGCCATTGCCTGCCATACCGGCGGCAAGGCAGGCATGACTGTTCTGGACAAGGTGCTCTTTGTGGCGGACTATATCTCCGACGACCGGGACTATGAGGGCGTTGAGGAGATGAGGATGGACGCTGAGAGCAGCCTTGAGGAAGCGATGGTCGAGGGGATCACCTTCACCATGCAGGAGCGCATGGGGGAGCGTATGACTATGGAGCCCAGGTCCATTGACGCCTATAACGAGGCGGTATGGATACTGGAGGAAAGAGAAAGGATCAGGCAGATGGAAGGCTATGAGATCGCAAAGAACGCAGCTAGGCTCCTGGACGAGAAGAAGGCGGAGGACATCGTAGTGATAAAGATAGACGACATTACGAGCCTTGCGGATTATTTCGTCATAGCCAGCGGACGCAGCAGCACACATATGCACAGCCTCTCCGACGAGCTGGAGGAGAAGCTGAAGATGAGGAAGGTTGAGCCTCTGAGGGTGGAGGGCTACCGCTCGGACAACTGGGTGCTGATGGACTATAATAATGTTGTGGTGCACATATTCACCCGGGAGGGCAGGGATTTTTACAGTATAGACAGGCTGTGGTCAGACGGGGAAAAAATGAAGTGGCAGGATATATGCAATGAGGACTGAGAAGCAGCGGGAGCTGGTAGAGAGCTTCCTGGAGCCGCTGGACCCTTCGGCCAGGGACGTTTATATGGGGCTGATATCTCACCTGTCAGGCATGGGGTACAGCCCGAAAAAGCAGAGGGCTGCAATAGTGTTCACCTGTAAGGAGCATAATAAGCAGCTGGTGAAGATAGGCCATGACAAAAAGGGGGAGCTTTATTTCGCCCTGAGGTTTTCGGCCTGCAAGGGGTACTCGGAGCGCTTTGGGGAGATAGTGAAAAAGGCCCTGGACGGGGAGAGCTATAAGGCCCCGGGGTGCATGGAAAATGGCGAGGACTTCTGCAGGGGCCCTATAGAGCAGCGGCTGTATACCTATGAGCTCCCCGACGGCAGCAAGCGGTATTACTGCGGGGCGAAGGCTCTGGCAATACCAGGTATTTCCAGGGGGGACATCCCGGAGATAGAGCGGCTGATGGAGGAGGAGCACAGGTTCCTGATGAGGTACGAGGCGCGCAAGGAGGAGAGCGGAGCATGAAGAAATGGTACGACGAGGAATACGAGTGGGAGATAGAGGTCATCGGCTTCCGCAAGGAAAACGATACCGAGACCGAGCGCTACTGC
Source organism: uncultured Clostridia bacterium (assembly GCA_947572385.1). Lineage (GTDB taxonomy): Bacteria > Bacillota > Clostridia > Oscillospirales > Acutalibacteraceae > Acutalibacter. The sequence goes on along the minus strand of CANPBX010000018.1, from coordinate 1,955 downwards.
CGCAACGGCGAGGAGATAGGGGATAAGTACACCTGCACCTACGGCTGCCCGGTAAACGCCCAGGGACAGGGGATATGCTCAAAGGCGATGATGCTGATGTTCCCCATCATGGAGGCCGTGAGAAGCGGCGGGGACCTGGAAAATATCGGCGGCGACAGCAGGTACAGCAGGGTGCTCATGTGCCCGGACGGCTGCGTGCTGTTCCGGCTGACCGCAAAGCCCCTGAACCATGAGAACTTCTATAAGGGCAAGCTTTTCGACTGAATATCTGCGGCTTGACAAAGTCCCCCGGATAGTGTATAATCAGGAAAATAGTTAAAGACTGTGATGGGAAGAAGGCGCCAAGGCCGCTTTTCAGAGAGCCTGCGGAGGGTGAGAGCAGGCAGGAGGCGCGGCGCGGATACTGGTCCCTGAGTCTCCCTGCCCAAAGGCGCGCCTGTATCAGGCCTCGCTTAGTAGGTTGGGACGCGTGGCGGCGTTATTGGCCCAGCCTTGCTTGAGGCTATGAGGGGATATGCGTGAGCGTGTCCCGAAATCACGGGTGGTACCGCGAGATCTGTATTTTTCGCCCCGGATGCTTTGTAAGCGTCCGAGGCTTTTCTTCTGCCGCCCGTCCCCGGTGCGGGGTGAAATCTATAAGGAAGGATGATACTGGATGAAATACGACCACAGGGCTACAGAGTCCAAATGGCAGAAAAAATGGGAGGAAAAGGGGGTGTTCCACGCCTCCAACGAGTCTGATAAGGAGAAGTTCTTCGCGCTTATCGAGTTCCCCTACCCCTCGGGCGCGGGCCTGCATGTGGGGCACCCAAGGCCATATATCGGCCTGGACGTGGTGGCGAGGAAGCGGCGGCTGCAGGGGTATAATGTGCTGTACCCCATCGGCTGGGACGCCTTCGGCCTGCCCGCTGAGAACTACGCCATAAAAAACCATGTTCATCCGGAGGGGATCACCCGGCAGAACATCGCAAGGTATAAGAGCCAGATACAGTCTTTGGGGATCTCCTTTGACTGGAGCCGGGAGATAAGCACCATCGACCCGGAGTATTATAAGTGGACCCAGTGGATATTCCTGCAGCTCTATAAGCACGGGCTGGCCTATAAGAAGGAGATGAATGTCAACTGGTGTACAAGCTGCAAGTGCGTGCTGGCAAATGAGGAGGTCGTCAACGGCGTATGCGAGCGCTGCGGCAGCGAGGTGGTCCACAGGGTGAAGAGCCAGTGGATGCTGAAGATAACCGAGTACGCCCAGCGGCTTATAGACGATCTGGAGCTGGTGGACTATCCCGAGCGGGTGCGCACACAGCAGAAGAACTGGATAGGCCGCTCCACCGGCGCGGAGGTCGACTTTGAGACCAGCGCTGGGGATAAGCTGACGGTCTATACTACCAGGCCGGATACCCTCTATGGCGCGACATATATGGTCATCTCCCCGGAGCACCCATATATAGAGAAGTGGGCCGGCAAGCTCACCAATATGGATGAGGTAAGGGAGTACCAGGCGCAGGCGGCGAGGAAGTCCGACTTTGAGCGCACGGAGGTCGCCAAGGAGAAGACTGGCGTGAGGCTCCAGGGGGTCACCGCTATAAACCCGGTGACCGGCGGGGAGATACCGGTTTTTATCTCGGATTACGTGCTTGTGAGCTACGGCACCGGGGCAATTATGGCTGTGCCCGCCCACGACGACAGGGACTGGGATTTTGCCAAGAAGTTCCGGTTGCCCATTATAGAGGTGGTAAAGGGCGGCGACGTACAGGCGGCCGCGTTTACGGACTGTGAGACCGGGGTGATGGTGAACTCCGGGATTCTGGACGGCCTGAGCGTTGAAGAAGCTAAAGCCAAGATAACCGGGTTCCTGGAGGAGAAGGGCATAGGCCACGCGAAAGTGAACTATAAGCTCCGGGACTGGGTCTTCTCCCGCCAGCGGTACTGGGGCGAGCCCATCCCCATGGTGT
>CANPBX010000017.1 GCA_947572385.1 uncultured Clostridia bacterium | reverse complement strand
TTTCTTCCATATATCTTTTTTACCACTGTCTCTTCCTCTTGTGAATACAGCTTCTAAATGTCCTCACGATCTTCCACGCCAAAACTGTCATGGGCAAGGCTTTTTAGTTCTTGAGCCTTCCATTCCCCGAAGCGCCCGTTGCTGCTGTCCCAAAGGATCTCCGTAAGCTTGGAGAGGTTCGCGTGGGCAAGCTTTTTCGGAGTGGGATATTTCGTTAGCACAGCAATGGAGGACCTACAGAATATGGTTTCAAGCTGGGTTTCGTACTTAGGAAAAATACGGTCAATCAGAGCGATCACCTTCCGCTTCAAATCGCTGGCCATATCCACGAGATAATAGCGGTTCCGGCACAGCTCCTTCAAAGCAAGAAGCTTGTCCTGGGCCACATTGCTCTGTGCGTAGCGGCCAAAACGGATCAGCTCGGCAATGAGGAAGGAGTCCTTGGAATCGGTCTTTGTTTTTCGGATGGACATTTCCCGCATGGCGCTGGTCTGGATGAGCAATACTTCCCGTAATGATGTGGCTTTGCACACATCATTACGGGAAGTATAACCCTGCTTCAATATTAGCGGAGAAAATTTCCCGCATCCGGCTCAAAAATGGAATCTCATAAGATAGAGGCCTCACGCTGCTTAAAGCGGGCTGTGCCGCAGGGAGAAAAGAAGAAGGCGCTCTGTCTGCATGAGGCTATTATATCATCACCCTCAAGGGTGTTGATACCTGAAGTTCGTTTGCCAGCTTTGCATGATTATTCATTTTGGAGGGACTGTCTAAAGTATAGCGGGAGAAAGTGAGGTGGGTTGCTGTTGGAGGTATCAGCAGTATGGGTGAGTTATAGTGCTGAAAAAGGCCGGAAATGCGATGTTTTGAGTAGGGTTGCAGCTGAAAGGATGTGAAATTATGCCTGCGTCAAAAGGAAAGAAGAAGTTCTTGCTATGGCGTACCCCAGTACGCTGGAGCTGGTCAAAAACAACTACCGCAAGGACAAGAGCAAGAGCCAGTCTGAGTTCATCGACCGGGCGATCTGCTACTATGTCGGTCATATCACTGCTGACTAGGATACCTCGTACTTGCCCAACGCGCTCCTGTCAAACATGAAAAGCATTGTGGCCGAGAGCGATAACCACCAGAGCAAAATGCTTTTCACATTGGCGGTGGAGCTGGCCATGCTCATTAACGTGGTAGCTGCCAGCAGCGAGATAGATGAAATTTCTCTGGCTCGCCTGCGCGGAGAGTGCATTCAAGAGGTCAAAAGGCTCAACGGAAGTTTCAGGTTTGAGGACGCGGTCGAGTGGCAAAGTTAGTCACGAAGTTTAAGTTCTTGAAGCCGGGTGCCCGGCAGGGGCTCGGAGGGTACGCAAAATATATTGCTACCCGTGACGGCGTGGAGAAAATTGATGACACCAAACGGTTTGCTCTGGTGACGTGGAATCAGAAGAAATTGATTGCAAAAATTCTCCGTGATTTTCCAGACACCAAAAAAATGTTGGAGTACGAAGATTACCGGCAGAAACAGACCATAGGATCCGCCTCCGAGTTCATCTCCCGTGCGATTGAGGACAACGCCGCGTCCGACGCTATGAACGCTAAGACCTATGCTGACTATATCGCCACCCGGCCCCGCGCGGAGCGGTTCGGTTCTCACGGTTTGTTTACAGATGATGGTGTGCAGGTGAATCTCGCAGAGGTATCGTGGGAGATCAACGAATACGGCGGCAATGTATGGACGGCAATTATATCACTGCGCCGAAAGGATGCAGAGCGTTTGGGTTTTGACAACGGCTCCCGCTGGCGGGATATGCTGCGCACTCAGACCCAAGAGCTATCGGAAAACCTGCGCATTCCTATGGGGCACCTCAAGTGGTTCGCGGCGTTTCATAATGAGAGCCACCATCCCCACCTCGTGCGTCCGTAAGGGCAGCCCATTCCAGCTTTTCCACGGATAAATACGGCAAGCTCAGCCCGACCTTTGGAAAGGTAAACCCTTTTACCCCCGAAAAGCTGAAGGCCCCTCTATGGGTCCTTGGAGAATTGCCGTGCTCTGGCAGAGAAAGGGCTATAGGAGATGGCGGAGACCCTTATGAGGCAGGCCGCCTCTCGGGGCCATGGGGGCCCTTCAGCAGGCGGGATACAACGTGCCCACTGCTCTTTTCTTCTGAACTGCAATATAATGCAAGTAACATTACCCGATGTGGCACGACTCTCAACGATGCGTACCACGTCGGGTCGTTTGATTTGTAGATAAGTTATGAAATTGGCGGTTGAACAACCAGGCAGCTTATGATATACTATACACCAATTAGACTTCCCTCCTATTTTCTGAAAGGGTCGAAACCAAACCGAAAAAAGTACAGGTTCTAAGGAAAGGAGCCCTCCATGCCCGCAGAAAACGAAAAGACCGAATTATTTGAACGCACTCCCATTCCCAAGGCCGTTATGACCCTGGCCCTCCCCACCGTCCTCAGCTCCCTGGTGATGGTACTCTACCACCTGGCGGATACCTTCTTTGTGGGGATGCTGGACGACCCCCTCCAAAACGCGGCCCTCACCCTCTCCGGACCCGTACTTCTGGCCTTTAACGCGGTGAACAACCTGTTCGGCGTGGGCACCTCCTCCATGATGAGTCGGGCCCTGGGAACGAAAGACTACGATACCGTATACAGAAGCTCCGCCTTTGGGTTTTACGGCTCCCTCATAAGCGGGGTGCTGTTTTCCGCGGCCTTCACTGCCTTCCGAGGGCCGCTGCTCCAAGTTATGGGCACACAGCAGAGCACCCTCTCCGCCACCAGCGATTACCTGCTCTGGACCGTGACCTTTGGGGCGGCTCCCGCCATCCTCAACGTGGTGCTGGCCTATCTGGTGCGCTCAGAGGGGGCGTCCCTCCACGCCAGCATCGGCACCATGAGCGGGTGTCTCCTGAACATACTCTTAGACCCTGTATTTATTTTGCCCTGGGGGCTGAATATGGGCGCGGCGGGCGCGGGCCTTGCCACCTTCCTATCCAACTGCGCGGCCTGCCTGTACTTCTTCGTGCTGCTGTTCCTGCGCCGGGGGAAGACCTTCGTGTGCGTGAAGCCCTCCATGTTCGGGTTCCGCCGGGCTATTGTGCTGGGCATCCTCGGGGTGGGCGTGCCGGCCTCCATCCAAAATCTGCTGAACGTGACCAGCCGCATGGTGCTTAACAACTTCACCGCCGCCTACGGCCCGGATGCGGTGGCGGCCATGGGCATTGCCAGCACCATCAGCTCCGTGGCCATGCAAATTGCCATGGGCGGCTCTCAGGGGATCATGCCCCTGATTGGCTATAACTACGCCAGCGGCAACGTAAAGCGCATGAAGGAGACCGTCATCTTTTTGACAGCGATCGCTCTGGGCTTTATGGCAGTGGCCACGGGGGCCATGTTCTTTGGGGCCAGGTGGTTTACCCTGCTGTTCATCCAGAACCAGTCGGTAGTCACCTTCGGCGCGGCCTTCCTTCGGGGGCTCTGTCTGGCCCAGCCCTTTTTGTGCATTGACTTCACCGCCGTGGGGGTGTTCCAGTCCTGCGGCATGGGCAGGCGGGCCCTGCTGTTCGCGGTGCTGAGGAAGATCGTGCTGGAGATCCCCGCGCTGCTCCTGCTGGATAAGCTCTTCCCGCCCTACGGGCTGGCCTATTCCCAGCTGGTGGCAGAGGCCATCCTGTCGGCGGCGGCGGTCATCATGTTGCTGCGGATCTTCCGCACCCTGGAAAAGAAAAGATCCCCCTTGGCGGGAGGGGGCAAGGTATGAGCTTTAGGGACGAGGTATATGAGCTGGTAAGCCGCCTCCCTGCCGGGAAACTGGCTACATACGGGCAGCTGGCGGCGCTGTGCGGCAGGCCCCGGGCCTCGCGCATAGTAGGCGCGGCCCTGCTCCACGCCCCGGAGGGGCTGCCCTGCCACCGGGTGGTTTACCGGGACGGTACCCTGTGCTGTGACAAAGCTTTTGGAGGCAAGGAAATTCAGCAGCAGATGCTGGAGGCGGAGGGTGTCCCTTTTCTGCCGGACGGAAGGGCCGATTTGCGGGTTTGCCAGTGGGAGGGGCCCGAGGCAGGGCTTGAGAGCGAAGACTGACAGCATCTTGTTGCAGAGCCTTTTATCAAGCGCCTGAAACTTGGCGCATGAGGTTATGGTGTCCATAGCGGCAAAGCCTTTGGGATATTTTCGTGGGTACACATATGTGCTGCCGTACTAGAAAAATGTGTTGCGGGAGAGAATGCTTTGCATATCATAAATTGTATTACCGAATGGCAGTTAAATTTTTAAAGCGAAAGCCGCACCCTCAAAGCCTCTTGCTCTGAGGGTGCGGCTTAGTTAAGCAGCTTATTTTTCTTCACAAGCGCACTTATAAATACACTCCCCGCTCCCGCAGTATGCCGTGTAGGGATTTTGGCTCGACCTCACGCGGCTGTACCTGCCGCTTGGCCTCAGGCGATACAATGAGGTATCCAGTTGGCCTCTTGGCTTGCCTTCTCGCTAGAGGAAAAGCAGCGGTCCGCCACAAGAAGGCCGTTCAGCTTCTCAGACACCAGAACGCCATACTCCATTTTATCATCCCCTCGGGTCTGTCGATCGGATTGCAGAACTATTGCCGCAATGACAATGCGCCCGGACTGGTGAGCATGGTAGTCGTTGTTACAACGATATGCAATATTCTTGGCGGCTGGCTCTTGATCTACCCCCTCAAGATGGGAACAAAGGGCGCGGCGATCGCCACGGGTGTTTCCCAGACTATCGGCTTGCTGATCCTTCTGACACGCTTTTCCCGATAATCGTCCAGTATGTAACTCGCTCTTTCTGCTTGTACGCTTCGGCTCTTTTGCGATATTATCAAGCGGCACTTTGCCCTCGCTAAACTCGACTTTTACGTTGATTACGCTGTCAGGTTTTTTGTGGGAAAGCATTACAACCGTCTCAACATGGTATATACACTATAGTAATACTATAGCCTCTTTTCAATAGGAGAGCACAATTTTTTTATGCCGTTTATTGACGGACTGTAAATAGTGTGTTATAATAAAAGCGCTAAAATACGCAGAATTTTGAAGGGATCAGTTCTGCAAAATGACATAGATAAATTATATTATTTTTGACGCGGGAGGATTTGCCATGAGTGTGTTAAGTGCCGAAAAACTATCGTTCACCTACCAGAGCAAATACCAGAAGGTCCATGCCCTGGACGATGTGTGCTGTGAGTTCGAGCTGGGTAAGTTCTATGCTATAGTCGGGCAGTCAGGCAGCGGAAAGACTACGTTGCTGTCCATGCTGGCAGGGCTAGGAGTCCCCGACCAGGGACAGGTGGTCTCCGGTGGAAGCACTGTACGGGATATTGGCAGTGAGCGCCATAGGCGGGAGAATGTGTCGGTCATCTATCAGTCCTTTAACCTGTTCCCCCACCTGACTATTCTTGAAAATGTGGCCTATCCCATGCGGGTGGTACGGGTGCCCATGCGCCAGGCCATCCCCCGGGCCCAGGAGCTGCTGGCGGCGGTGGGCCTGGACGACGTGGATCCCAGAAAGCGCCCGGCCATGCTCTCCGGCGGGCAGCAGCAGAGGGTTGCCATCGCCAGAGCTCTGGCAAGCGAGGTGAAGGTGCTCCTTGCAGATGAACCCACGGGAAATCTTGACAGTGAGAACGGTCAGAACATAATCAACCTGCTGAAATATCTGGCAAAAGAAGAAAACCGCTGTATGATCGTCGTCACCCACGACCGGGACATAGCCGCTCAGGCAGACGTTGTCTACCGTATGCGCGACGGCAGGATAGAGAGGGAGGGCGAAAAATGCTGACATTGCAGGAAACCATATGGCAGCTTGCCCGCAACAAGGGGCGCACCCTGATACTGGTGATGGCATCAGCCATGCTTGCCGGGTGCGTGGCCTTTTATTTGGGCAACATTCGGGCCAATGAGGAAGCGATAGATAGGCTGTCTGAGGAAACACCTGTGGTGGTGACTGTGACGGATCCTGGCGGGGATAGGGATTCTATGCTGGACATCAATGCTTTTAGACATGATAGCTTTCTTACGAGTCCATACCTGAAAGATTTTTATGCTCGTATCTACTGTGAAGGCGTGTACAACCCAGAGTTACGGCAGAGCGAAACAGCCATGGCTGACTGCTCCCTAGGTGCTGTCAGCAGCGTAGAAAACATCTGGATGTCCGACGGCGAGTTTACCTACTCAGATGGCTATGACGATAGTATGTTCCAAACTAACGAGCCCATATGCCTTGTGAGCCAGGATTTTGCCGAGCGAAACGGCATTGAGGTGGGAGACGAGATTTCCATGCCCATCTACTCCATATCCTATGAGGTGGGGAAAAATATTATCTATACCCCACTGGGCGAGCAGACCATAAAAGTGGTGGGCACCTGTTTTTCCCGTGTAGACCCTTGGGAATTTATGGTCCCGGCGAGCTGGATCCGGGGCGTGATGGAGTCCCAGGGTATAGAGGTATGCTATAACGAGCTAAGTGCTGTACTGAAGGATCCTCGTCACCTCAGTGTCTTTAAGGAAAGCATACAAGGCCTCAATTTCATGGAGGCCGCTCCGGCTACCTATGAGGACTATACAGGCGCAGCCATAGTAGTGAATGACGAAGAATATATTACCTCCGCAGAAACCATGGGCCAGGTCGTGGTGCTCTTTAGGCGTTTCCAAGTCCCCTTCTTCGCTCTGTTAATAGGCATGATAATCCTCGCCATCTTCCTTATTATGCGCGGCTCCCGGCGGGTGATAGCCATATCTGTCTCCCTTGGGAGGCCAAGGTCCCTGTGCGCGCTGGGGTGCTTCCTGGCGGCGTTCATAGCGGAGCTTATAGGCTGTGTGCTGGTACTGCCGGTGATGGTACTGGCGGCGGGAATATCCATCTCCGGCGGGCTGATGATATGCGGGGCGTTCCTGTTGTGCGCCTGCGCGGGGAACATCGTGGCGCTGCTGTTGTTACTGCGCTTTAACGCATTCACACTGCTGACAGCGGTAGAATAGGGGGTAAAATATGTTTAATTTCAGCATAAAGCAGCTGCTCCGGCAGCCGGGAAAGACCCTGCTGTTCTTCCTGCTCATGGCGGCCAGCACCGCGCTGGTGGCCACCGGGGCCGTGCTGACCATAGAGAACAGTGATCGGATAAGGATAGTGGACGAGACATACTCAACCGTGGGCTTTGTGGAGCAGCCTGCTGTCAGCACGGAGAGCGTGCCGGTTCCAAACGCCTGCGGCGGGGTCAACTTTATCACTACCACCGACTATGGCGATTACCTGACCCCGGACATCTTGAAGTTTCCAGGAGCTGATTACGTGGTGGAGCCGGAGTATAGGCCGTACTTTGTTTTCAATGAGCCCGAGTTTTCACAATTTGGTGATGACGACACTTTTCATGTTGTGGAGTTTACGCCCCTTGGATCGGTAGACGATGGCGCGCCGGTCGAGGTGGAGATAACAAAAGTGCTGTTCTCCAAAGACAACGAGGGTCAGAACACCTGCAATACCCCGGACATCGCTCTGCACGAGGGTGACCACATCACTGTGTGCCAGTGCTGGAAAACCACATGTTATCCCATGGAACTGGGGCAAAGGTATGTGGCAGAGTTGGCAAAGTGGTGGAACTGCCCGGAGCATAATGTGGACGAGTATGTGGTATACAGCCGCCCCCATTCGGGCCGGACAGACCGGGAAGGAAATTATCTCGGCAAAGAGAATTTCCCGGACGATATCGACTGGGACTATAGGCAGCCAGATCATGCCCAGATAGCCCGCGTTACCGGCGAAGATTTCTATGAAAAGGGAAATATCGGATATAATTTTCTTCAGTGGGCAAAGAACGTGGAGCAGCGGGAGCACAGCTTCTGCGCTCTTGCAACCAGTACCCTGGAGACTCTTCCCAGCTGGCACGAGAGGAAGGTACTTCTTCAGGATGGCAGAGAGATTACCCCAGAGGAGTTTGAATCCGGCGCGCCGGTGTGCATGATATCAAAAGATTTTGCGGGCAGGAACGGACTCCATGTTGGTGACAAGGTAAATATGCCCTTTGTCTGCGCCATGTATACTGACTTGAGCACGATAGGCGGCAGACCCCACGCCTCGTTCAGCCTCTTGGACGAGAACGGTGAGTTTTACGAGCCTTTCTTCGAGCAGGAGTATGAGATAGTAGGACTGCTAGGATGTCAGGATATGTACGATGTGGAGGTGGGCCAGGACACGTTTATTATCCCTATAAAGTCTGTCACGGCCAGTGAGGAAGGCAGTATAGCCTACTACAGGCCCATGGCCCGACGTACCGCATCCTTTCAGATACCCAACGGCACCATCCAGAAATTCAACGAGGCCCTCCACAAGAATGTCCCCGAGGCAGAGCGGCTCATTATCACCTATGACGACCGGGGGTACTCGGAGATTATGAAGTCCCTGAATAACAGCCGGGCTATGGCGTTCCTGCTGCTTATGGGCGGCATCATGGCGGCGCTGTCCATTATGGCGCTGCTGCTGTACTTCTTCGTGGTGAAGGAGAAGAAACGCACAGCTGTGGAGCGCAGCTTGGGCATGACGAAGGCCCAGTGCAGAGTGTCCCTGCTGTCGGCGCTGATAATACTGACGGTGCTCTCGGCGTCGGTGGGGAGCGTGTGCGGGGCGCTGGCCCTGGACAAGGTGAGCGAGCCCCAGGTCGTGGCTAAGACGGCGGAGGAGCGGGACAGCATGTACGACTATGACACACGGTACAGCGACTGGGCCGCAGGCCGTGAGCTGGCGGAGAAGACAGAAATAAAGGTGGAAGCACCCATGGCGGTGTACTATGCTGTGCCGTTGGGTTTGAGTTTGGTGGTGCTGGTCTCGGCTTTGCTACTGATGGCTGTAAGCTTCCGCACTGATCCAATCTATTTGTTGAGCACAAGGGAAAAAGAGTAGTGCGTAAAGTATTACGAGATAGGTGCAAAATACCGGCCAATGAGCGCCACGTGCCGCGGTTCGAGGCTGTAAACGCCGGAGCAGGAGCCGCGTATGCACGGAGGAAGATACTCTTCTTCAATTATCAGTAGATTTTGTTGTAATGGATCTGACCCTCGATGCGGCCTGGATTTTATGGTCTATGAACGTATTAGATACTGGGAATTGAAGAAGATCCTAAAACCGCATGCAGCTGTGGCTCCTGCTCCGGTATTTACACTGGGAAAACTTCTCGCGGCAGCGGGACTTGTGCAATAATAATTTTATTTAGCCCAGCCATTCAAATAACATCCTATATCCCTTTGAGTTTGTCCAAATCGTAAGGAGACAGGCATGAAACGAGTTATTCAAAATAAAATTCGCCCTCAAGAGGCGATATTTACCTAAAAGATTTTATAATCGGTAAGCCTGAGCAAATATTTCGGTTGCAAGAATCGCCTCCAAGCTGTGAGATATAGCTTGGAGGCGATTCTATGTTAAAATCATTTTCTCTCTACCTGCACACTATGAGGAGATCCCCGGCACAGTTTCAGCTTACAGCCAAAACATCTTGCAGTATCTCCGGTGGTGCGAGGAGACATTTGGCGAGCGTCCAACCCAGCGCTACCGGGCCAACGTACTGAAATACATTTCCTGTATGCGCAACACCAAAGGCTACAGCCCCAAAACCGTCGATCACCACCTGCCATCTCTACGGAGCTACAACGACTGGCTCATAGGATCCGGACAGCAGACCGAGGCGGTTGTGCTGAAGAACGACTTTATGAAGATCCAGTTGCAGTACGCCAGCCCCGGCACCGTTACAAAGAAGGATGCAGAAGCGTTCCGGCAACGCCTGCTTGAGAGCGGCAGTAAGCGCGACTATGCCATCGTGACCCTGTTCGCCTACTCCGGCATCCGGATGAGTGAGTGCGCCGGACTCAAGCTGGACCAGGGTTGACTTGACTGCCAGGGATATCCGCGTCATCGGTAATGGCGGCAAACAGCGGCTGGTCTATATCAACGATAAAATCGTGTATGCTTTATATGAGTACCTTAAGGAACGAAACTCTGACAGCCCCTGCTTCTTTGTCAGCAGGCAGAGCGAGAAGCTGACTGCTTCGAGAATCAACCAGATTTTCAATAAATATTATTATAAAATAACAAAAATGCACTTTGTCAATGCATCTTGCTGAATGTTCACAAACATATTGCCTTTAGCCGTTAGCTTTATATGAACATCCCGAAAAGAAAAGCGCAGAGCTTTTACCCTCTGCCACTGTGTTGCCTATGCGTATATAATTTCCTCGTTCACAATCTCCCTTGCACATGCCCTTATGTTATTTAAGTGTTGTACCCATTCTAGGGTGTTTTTCCTTTAGGCGTTCCGTTATACCCTGTGCCTGTTTCGTGTACTCTATGAGCCTTTCAAAGTGTTCCTGCGCCTGCATGTCAATGATCGTCTTTGCCCATGTCTGTTGCCTTCACATTCTTTTTTGTTGTTGTGAGGGTCCACTTCCTGCCGGAAAGCCAAAACGCTGTTGCCATCCACGTTTTCGCACTTTTGGAATCCAGGCTTTCGAGATGCAAAAAACCGCGGGTTTACGCGGTTTTTTGCCCAAATATCTTTTTGGTTTTCCTAGGATGGCTGGGCTGGCGGGATTCGAACCCACGGGATGACGGAGTCAAAGTCCGTTGCCTTACCGCTTGGCGACAGCCCAATATGGCAGACACGGAGCCTAATTTCAAGAATTAAACTCCGTGCCTTTTGCGTGGGGTGGGCGGTGGGATTCGAACCCACGGTCTCCAGAGCCACAATCTGGCGCTTTGACCAGCTAAGCTACGTCCACCATATGGCGCGCCAAAAGGGACTCGAACCCCTGGCCTACTGCTTAGAAGGCAGTTGCTCTATCCAGCTGAGCTATTGGCGCATGTTCGGGGCACCCCTTGGCCCACGATTATATTTGCCCTCTTGGGGCTTTGGAGCGGGTGATGGGAATCGAACCCACACGACCAGCTTGGAAGGCTGGAGTTCTACCACTGAACTACACCCGCAGCTACCGGCAGGCAAGCCGCGCGGACTGCTCCCCTTGTCCACCGTGATATTATAGCATAAACCCGTCTGTTCGTCAAGAAAAATTTTGCCCTGGCGCGGAATAATTTCCGTCCCGCCGCTTTTCCTCCCGCATACTCTCTTGTGAGCTCCCGCGGCTCCGCCATTTCTCCCCCGGCAGGTTTTCGTCACCCCACGCCTTCATATAGGCGATCACGTCCATAAAGCTCCTGCCAAGGCCAGTTAATGTGTACTCCACTCTCGGCGGCACCTCATGGAAGTCACGGCGTTCGAGAAACCCATCCGCTTCAAGCTCCCGCAGCTGCTTTGTCAGCGAGGACTCCGTTATCTCCCCCAGCTGCCGCCTCAGCGCTCCAAACCTGTTGATACCGTGAAATGCTATATAGTAGAGTATCTCCAGCTTCCACTTGCCCCCTAATATCCTCTGGAGCGCTGACATTGTTTTACAGCGCTCTATGGACTGCTCTGTTTTTCTCATATACAAAACCTCCTCTCTTAAACTCATTATAGCTCTTTGTTCCGGGATAATCAAGGTACTGCAAAAAAGTACCGTACTTGAATTATCCTGGTACAGAGGTATAATTGGGAAAACAAAGGAGGTTTTTACTATGCATTTTACAGGAACTATATGGCGGCCGCCCTACGAGGCGGACAGCCTGCTGCTGGAGGCCACCGCTGGCTGTACACATCACCGGTGCAAATTCTGCACCCTATATGACGACCTGCCCTTTAAGTTCAGGATGTCCCCTCTTGAAGATATTGAGCGCGACCTGCAGGAGGCTCAGCTATGGAACACGGACCCATTCGCCTCCATGGCTGCACGCCTGCAGGGTCTGTCTAGGCCCAAGGGCTTCCGGCGGGCCTTTCTCACCGGGGCCAACCCCTTTGTGCTGAAGGCATCGCGCCTGCTGGCTATTGCCGGGCTTATCCGCGAATATATCTCCGCTGTCAGGACTATCGGCTGCTTTGCCAGGGTGACGGATATATCCGTGAAGTCGGACAGCGAGCTCACAGCGCTGGCTGGGGCCGGGTATGACGGCCTTACTATCGGCATTGAGACCGGCGACGATGAAGCCCTAAGTTTCATGAACAAGGGCTGTTCAGCCGCCGATATTTTGGAGCAGTGCGGCAGGCTTGACCGGGCCGGCATTGGCTACAGCTTTTTCTATCTGGCAGGCATATCCGGCGCCGGCCGGGGGGAGCTCGGGGCGAAGGCCACCGCCGCCATATGCAATAAGCTCCATCCGCGGCTCATTGGCGCCAATATGCTGACTGTCTATCCCGGCTCAGAGCTATATCAGGAGATACAGCAGGGCCGCTGGCATGAGGCGGGGGAAGTGGAGAAATACCGGGAAATGCGCACGCTGATCGGGAGCCTGGAGATCCCCGCCAGGTTTGCCGCCCTGGGCGCTTCCAACGCGTTCCAGCTCCAGGGCTCTCTGCCTGAGGACAGGGACGCATTGCTTGAGGGAATTGATTGGATCATTGGCACTGTAGGCGAGGGGCGGCTGCGGGATCACCGGGAAAACCTCCGGCACCTGTAATGGCTCTAAAAAGCTCTTAAACAGCTGCCAGGGCCGCTTCCAGGTCGGCTACAATATCCTCAACATTCTCAAGGCCCACTGACAGGCGTATCATACCGCCGTTGATACCTGCCGCTACGAGCTGCTCGTCTGTAAGCTGGCGGTGGGTCTCGCTGGCGGGGTGCAGCACGCAGGTACGGATATCCGCCACGTGTACCTGGTTTGAGGCCAGGGTCACAGCGTCCATAAACTTGGCTGCGGCCCCCCTGCCGCCCTTGATAATAAAGGAGATGACTCCGCTGGAGCCCTTCAGGTATTTCTTTGCCAGTTCATAGTCAGGGCTGGACTTGAGGCCGGGATAAATAACGCTCTCGACCTTGTCCGAGCCCTCCAAGAGCTCAGCCACGGCCTGGGCGTTCTCACAGTACTGCTTCATGCGCACCGGGAGGGTCTCGAGCCCTAAGTTCAGAAGGAAGGCTGAGTGGGCCGCGGGGTACACGCCGAAGTCACGCATTAGCTGCATACGGGCCTTGATTATATAAGCCATCTTGCCATAGCTCCCGGTGTAGGAAATGCCGTGGTAGGACTCGTCGGGCTCGGTGAGCTCGGGGAATTTCCCATTGGTCCAGTCGAACCTGCCGCTGTCCACAATAACGCCGCCCACCTGCACAGCGTGCCCGTCCATATACTTTGAGGTGGAGTGTATGATAATATCCGCGCCGAAATCAAATGGCTTGCAGAGGATGGGGGTGGCGAAGGTGTTGTCAACTATCATGGGCACCCCCATCTGGTGGGCGATATTGGCAAAGCGCTCTATATCCAGGACCTTCAGGGCTGGGTTTGCTATAGTTTCCCCGAAGAAAAGCTTTGTGTTCTCCTTGAACTGGGCCTTTATCTCCTCGTCGCTGGAATTGCCGTCAACATATATGCACTCTATGCCAAGCTTTTTCAGGGTAAAGCTGAAGAGGTTTATTGTGCCCCCATATATTGTGGGCAGGCTCACGATACTGTCCCCGGCCTTGCAGATATTCAGTATAGATAGCAGGGTCGCCGCCTGGCCTGAGGTGGTGCACATGGCGCCAACGCCCCCCTCCAGGTCGGCTATCTTAGCTTCTACAGCCATCACAGTGGGGTTGCCGAAGCGGGAGTAGCAGAGGCCTCTGGTGGGATCGTCAAATATCGCGGCTACCTCCGCCGCGGAGTCGTACACATAGGTGGTGCTCTGGACTATCGGCAGCACCCGGGGCTCGCCGTTTTTAGGGGTATAGCCCGAGTGCAGGCACTTGGTCTCGTCTCTCATATTCTTGTCTCCTTTATTTTAGTTGATCCAGGGACTCCTCAATGCGCTGTACCTTCTCCCTGAGCTTCTCGCCGTTTGCCCTCACGCCGTCTATAACATTCTGGGGGGCCTTGCTCATGAAGGTATCGTTGGTTAGCTTGCTCTCAACTGTAGCCAGCTGCTTCCTTGCGGACTCCAGCTCCTTTGAAAGGCGCCGGCGCTCGGCCTCCCGGTCGATAAGGTCGTCCATGGGGAGATAGGCCCTGCAGCCCGATGTCACCACGGTGACGGCCCCCGGCAGGTCGAAGCTGCCGCCGGTCCCGACGCCGCTGCAATAAGCCAGGCGCGCGATGGACTCTCGCTCGATGTCAAATGCCTCCGGTCTGTCTGTCTCGATATACAGGTGGGCCCGGCGGCTGGGCGGCACGTTCATCTCGCTCCTTCTGGTGCGCACAGCGGTGATAAGCTCCATCACCTTTTCCATCTCGGCCTCCTCCGCGGGGAAGTCCAGGCTCTTGTCAAACTCCGGCCACTCTGATATCATCAGGGCCTCGCCCTTATGGGGTAGGCTCTGCCAGATCTCCTCAGTGATGAATGGCATGAAGGGGTGCAGCAGCTTCAGTGTGCTGCTCAGCACCCATACCAGCACCTGCCTGGCTCCCTGGGCCGAGCCTTCGCTGCCGCCGCTCATGCGGCCTTTTGAGAGCTCGATATACCAGTCGCAGAAGTCGCCCCACATGAAGTCGTACACCTTCTGTACCGCCACGCCCAGCTCGAACTTCTCCAGGTTCTCGGTCATGTCCCTGGCTACGCGGTTGAACTTGCTGACTATCCACTTGTCCTCAAGGGTCAGCTCCTCAGGAAGCTGCGGGGACACCTCGTGGCCGTCGATGTTCATATGGATAAACCGGGCGGCATTCCAGATCTTGTTGGCAAAGTTCCGGCTGGCGGCAACCTTCTCGTCGGAGTAGCGGGTATCGTTGCCGGGGCTGGTGCCGGTGATGATGGTAAGGCGCAGGGCGTCCGCGCCGTACTTGTCGATGACCTTCACCGGATCCACGCCGTTGCCAAGGGACTTACTCATCTTGCGTCCCTGGGCGTCACGCACCAGGCCGTGGAAGAACACCGTGTCAAAGGGTATCTCCCCCACCTGCTCGATGCCGGAGAATATCATCCTCGCCACCCAGAAGAAGATGATGTCCCAGCCGGTGACCAGGGTGTTGGTGGGGTAGAAGTACCTGAGGTCCTCTGTGTCCTCAGGCCAGCCCAGAGTCGAGAAGGGCCAGAGGGCGGAGCTGAACCAGGTGTCCAGGGTGTCCTCGTCGCGTCTTAACGGTTTGCCGCACTTGGGGCAGACGGTCAGGTCCTCCTCGCTGACGGATATCTCCCCGCAGCTGTCGCAGTACCAGGCGGGTATCTGGTGCCCCCACCATATCTGCCGGGAAATACACCAGTCCTTGATGTTCTCCATCCAGTTATAGTAGACCTTTTCCATGCGCTCGGGGATGATCTTTATCTTCTTCTCACGCACGGCCTCGATAGCGGGCTTTGCCATCGACTCCATCTTTACAAACCACTGGGTGGAAACTCTCGGCTCCACAGGGGTATGGCAGCGGTGGCAGGTGCCCACATTATGCTTGATGGGCTCCACTTTAATAAGGCAGCCAGCCTCCTCAAGATCCTTAACGATCTGCTTTCTGGCTTCAAGCATACTGAGGCCCTGGTACCTGCCGCCGTTCTCGTTGATGTTCCCGGCCTCGTCCATGATGGTGATGACCGGCAGGCTGTGGCGCTGGCCCACTAAAAAGTCGTTGGGGTCGTGGGCGGGGGTTATCTTCACAACTCCGGTGCCGAAGTCCATCTCCACGTACTCGTCGGCTACCACTGGGATCTCTTTATTCACCAGTGGTAAAATGACTTTCTTTCCAATAATATTCTTATAGCGCTCGTCCTCGGGGTGCACCGCCACGGCAGTATCCCCCAGCATGGTCTCGGGGCGGGTGGTAGCCAGCTCCACATAGCCTGAACCGTCGGCAAGGGGGTACTTCAGGTGCCAGAAGCTGCCCTCCTTCTCCTCGAACTCCACCTCCGCGTCGGAGAGGGCCGTGCCGCAGTGGGCGCAGTAGTTTGTCATGCGCTCCCCACGGTATATCAGGCCCTTCTCGTAGAGCTTCACGAACACATGGCGCACTGCCCTTGAGCAGCCCTCGTCCAAGGTGAAGCGCTGGCGGTCCCAGTCGGCTGAGCTGCCCAGAAGCTTTAGCTGTTCGGTTATCCTGCCGCCGTACTTCTCATTCCAGGCCCAGGCCCGCTCCATGAACTTATCCCGTCCCAGGTCCTCCTTCTTTATGCCCTCCTTTGCCATGGCCTCAACTATCTTCACCTCGGTAGCGAGGGCCGCATGGTCGGTGCCGGGGAGCCAGAGGGCGCTGTAGCCCTGCATACGCTTCCAGCGTATCAGGACGTCCTGGGTAGTCATCGTCATGGCGTGGCCCACGTGCAGCTGGTCGGTAACATTGGGCGGGGGCATCATAATAGTATAGGGTTTCTTATCAGGGTCGGCCTCGGCGTGGAAGTATTTATTTTTCAGCCAGAAATCATATATCCGGCCCTCCACCTCTTTGGGCTCATAGGCCTTTGCAAGCTCCTTGCTCATTTTATATCATCCCTTCTTTTATAACTTTACATTTTAAACAATTCAAACTATAAATATATGGCATGGTTTAAGGGTCAGCTTATTGTCCCCCGGAGGGGACCGCGCCTACCCTCTCGGCATACTTTGAGAAGACTATGGCCGCGTCACGGCGCAACGTATTTTTCTTGGGGTCAAATCTGCCGTTGTTGCCGGCCACGAGCCCGGCGGCATAGCAGGCGTACACGCCCTCCCTGGCCCAGCTGTCTATGCTTTTGTCGTCGGCAAATATGCCGGACTGCACGCCGTCAAGGTCCAGGGCCCTGGCAAGCACCGCGCACATCTCCTGGCGGGATATAGGGGCCTCGGGCCTGAACCTGTCCCCTGAGCCCACCATCAGGCCGCTCTCCTTGGCCCAGTATGCCGCGCCGGAGTACCATTTTGTGGTCCCAACGTCGGAGAAGCTGTACATACCCTTATACGCCTCCAGATCCACACCCATGGCTTTCGCCATGACCGTGGCGAACTCGACCCTGGTTATATTCCTGCCCGGGTTAAAATATCCGGCGTTGTCGCCGGAGAAGTACCCAAGCTTCGACACCTTCTCAATATATTCATAGGCATAGTCCGAGCGGGGCACGTCGGGATAAGTCGTCTTGGGGTAGTCCGCGCCTGTATATTTATATGCCACGGTGTTCTTCCTGGGGTATCTGGCACCGCTTACCGTGTTCTCGTTAAAGGGGTCCCGCTCGATATGGTCCTGCTGGGCGCTGAAGGCTGTGCCCCAAATTACGGTCCCCGAGCCCACCAGGAAATAATCCAGGCTGCCGTTATTGCCGCCGTCATCCCATGTGAGGTCCACGTTGTACCATAGGCCGTCGTCCATCTTTACATTGTTCCACATATGATTATGGCTTATAGCCACCGTGCAGGGGATGTCCATAAGGTTCAGGACTATCTTAAAGGCCTTGGAGTAGCCGTCGCACACTGGCTCGAAGCTGTCCCCGCCGATTAGGGCGCTGTAGGCGTTATGGGCCAGGCGGTCGCCCATACTGCTGCTGCCCGGGCGGCTGGCGGCTCCGTTATTATAGGTGCTGCGGGCGGCGATAAGGTCGTGGGCACGCTTTACCCTGCTGTAGGTGTCCGGCTGGCGGGAGGCCTCATTTGCTATGCTCCTGGCCGCCTCCATCATCCTGTCGCGCATTGTGTTCTCCTGTCCGCCATAGGGCAGGGAGAAGTAGAAGCTGAACTGGGTTATCACGTACCTGCCGCCGGTGCCCCGGAAGTTATAGTAGCTGCCCACGCTGGCGTCAAGCCATATAAGGTCCGGCCTGTCGTAGCGAAGGGCTGTTATCGCCACGTTTACATCGTTTTGTATGTTCCTGTACTCTGTCACAGAGGAGGAGCCTGTGGGCACAAAGGTGCCGCCGCTGTTCATGCCGGTCAGCACGGTGCCGTTTATGCCCTGCACGCTTACCGGCACGGTATTGCCGCCGGAGCTGATTATCCTGCTCCAGGATATATTCTCTAGGGCCTTATAAGCCGCCTTCTGCCGGGCGTTCAGGCCGCTGTACAGGGAACCGGTGCCGTTTGCGGTGCTCTCGTAGCTCTGTACCGTCAGCTGTACGCTCTCGAAGCTGTCTACAAGGGTCTGCTGGTCGGTAAGGGTAACTGCGCCCCCATCCTCCAGCGCCCCGGCGCTCACCGGCTGGGCTACAAAAAGCAGGACTGCTAACAGAACTGACAACAGCTCTTTGGATATCTTTTTCACAACTCATTCCTCCTAAAGCTTACAATATCACTTATACATTATCCCCCAAACCGGCCGTCTTGTCAATGGGAAATTCTCAAATATGAACACTATGTTAATAAGCTGTGAATATCCCTTCCCCGGGCTTGCAAAATCCCCCGAAGTATGTTAAAATGTTACCGTTTTGTAACTATTATAGCTTTTGTCCCATTACTTATCTGATTTTGATTGAGAGGTACATTTTATGTTACATAGTCACTACCGTTCAAGGCATATGCGCGTTACCAAAAATGGCATAGGGCTTCTGGGCCTGATGATGGCAGCTCTGCTCGTCTGCGTGAGCCTGCCGACCTGGAGCCTCGGGGCCCGGGCCGCCACTACACCCACCAGCTTCGGCCTTGCAATGCAGGGTATCACGGCTTACGACGAGGGCTGGGTGTATGTTTACGGCGGCAAGGGCGGCATGGTCGGGGGCGTCCGCGGCACGGACTGCGCGGGGCTCCTCTACTCCTACTACTCCGACTGCGGCGTGTCCGGCTGCGCGGGCGGCGCCACCAGCCAGGTGCGCCAGAACACGGTCTTCTCGGGGCCCGTCAGCCTGGGGCTGCCCAGGATCCACGGCCTTGCCCTCACCAATTCCGAGCCCGGCGGCTACTCCCATATCGGCATTTATATCGGCAATAACGAGTCCTGCGACAACTCTATGGAGGGCGTGAACATGGTGCGGGCCTCTGTACAGGAACGCCACTGGGACGGCTGGCATGTCTTTGATATCGGCACCATGTATCCCAAAGACGGCTGGTATGAGTTTGACGGCAGGATGGTCCACTATACCAATTACGAATATGATGTTGACACTGAGATAGACGGCTATTTTATAGGCAGCGACGGCTTTGCATATCTTGAGGACGGTACCGCCGCCCCTATCGACAATGAGCTTTTAAGCAATGTCTGGGTCTCCGCCACAGAGGTCGCGGGGTATCTGGAGAGCCAGGGCTGGACCGGCAGCGACGACCCCAACGATATCCCCTTCGACTATAATGCCACCGTCAATGCCTCCAACGTAAACCTCCGCTCTGAGCCCAGCACTAGCTCCAGTGTTATGGGCCTGCTCTCCAAGGGCACCAAGCTCCAGGCAGGCAGCCCTGTTGAGGGCGAACCGGTCACAGCTCACGGAAGCAGCTACCTCATGTGGTACCCGGTCACTACAGTTACCGGCCTTGAGGGGTATGTGTCCGAGGCCTATGTTGAGCTGCACCTCAGTGCCCCAGAGATCACCTCCGACGGCGAGACCGTCACCATGACAGCCGCTGGCTCCTCTGACGACATATATTACACCGTTGACTATACCGACCCAGGCCTTGATGAAAACGGCGACCTGACTATCAGCACCACCCCCTATGTCTCCCCTGTGGCTCAAGTCTCCTGCACATATAAAGCCGCCGTTATAAAGAACGGGCTCATGGGGCCTGTCACCACCGCCACGGTCATGAGCAACGGCATGATCTTCACCGACTTCACCTATAAGGCATGGTTTGCCGATAAGGTGGACAGGGCTGTTGAGATGGGCATCCTCAACGGCATAGGCAACGGCAAATTTGACCCCTATGGGTACATCACCAGGGCCCAGTTCGTCATAGTGCTTGCAAACCTCTCAGGCGAAGACCTCAGCTCCTACAGCTTTGGCGAAGATATCCCCGGCTTCTCCGATGTTTCAAACAGCGCCTATTATGCAAAGCACCTGGCCTGGGCTGTGGCTAACGGCGTAGTCTCCTCAGGGGACAAGTTCGACCCCAACCAGGAGCTGCCCAGGGAGCAGATGTGCTCCATGATGGACAGGTATCTCACCAATGTGCTGGGCGTTACGGATATTGACGTCTCCCAGGTGGACAAGTTCTCCGATGACAAAAAGATCAGCGGCTACGCAAAGGAGGCCGTATACCGTATGCGCGCCCTGGGCATTGTCAGCGGCAACGGCAATAACAGCTTTGACCCCAAGGGCACCTCTGAGCGGTGCGCCGCAAGCGTTGTGGCTGTGCTCTTCCACGATAAAGCCATCGTACCAAACACCTGATCATCCCTCCTGATAACTTGGGGCGGTCATAGTAAAAGCCATTGCAGTTTCCTGCAATGGCTTTTGTTTTGGTTTTATCGTTCACTATCCAGCAGGCGGTCTCCGGCCTCAAGGGCCAGCTCAAGGCAGCCCTTGTCCTCTGAAGTGAGCAGCATGGTCTCCGCTGGGGCACTGGCATATTCCCCTGGGCGCTGGGCCCTGAGCGCGTTCTGTGAGACGAAAGCCCTGCCGTCGTCCCCCGGAAGCGGAAAGCAGGTAAGGGAAGCGGCGTTTATGGGGGTACTCAGTTCCTTCCTGCCTGTCTCGACAGCGGTATCGTTCTCCCACTTATACAGGCTCAGGCCTACCGTCCCCACTTCCCCGCCAAGCGAACGGACAAAGCCGTCCCGGCTGGATATTATGCCGTCTGTAAAGCCCTGGGAGCCGAGGGTTTCTGCCAGGCTGTCCAGGATGAGGGCGTTTTTCAGCCAGCCCAGGTCCAGGTAGCAGTCGAGGCCAAGCTCGGCGGCCACTGCCTCGCACCCGGCGGAGACCTCCAGCCTCAGGGTATCCTCCCCAAGCAGCCGGAGATCCAGGGCCGTCCTGTCCAAAGCTATGTCAGCCAGCTCTGTGCGGTCTGCAAAGGGGTCTTCACCATCACCGTCGTAGTATAGGTTCAGGCTGTAGGCATTCAGCAGGCCCTGGTACATAGTTACATCCCCCCGGTCCATAAGGAGCTCCAGGACCTTATACAGCAGCGGGTCCACCTCTATTTCCTCATTGGGGTGGGCGTTGATGTCGTGAAGGTTTCCCGGGCTGTCCTCATAGGATCCCGTGGTATCGAGAAGCTTTGTGAGCCTCATGCACTCCTGGGTATAGAGGGTGGTGAGGGCCTTGCGCTGGGCTGTGGCGTCCTTTTGGAAGTAATACTGAAAGTTAAAGTCCGCGGCACAGCGGGCCTCGGTAGAGCTGGCCTCTATCTTCGCCCAGCCCGGCTCTGTGGTGAGCAGGCTGTAAATGCCGAACCCCAGGGCGCTAAGCCCCAGGGCAAGGCATAGGACAAAGGCAATGAACTTTCGTCCTATATGGGTCTCGTTGAGCTCCACCCGCTCCACCTTAGGCAGCGCGGGGGGCCTTTTTTCCCTGTTCCCCATCAGAATATGACGGCAAACAGCAGTGCGAGCAGGAACAGGGCTATCACCGCTCCGATTATGCAGAAGCTGATGACCGCTCCCTTTTTGCAGGCCTTATAGTTTCTGATATAGTTTTTCTTTTTAAAGATGACCGCGGCAATTATGCCCAGTATCGGCAGCAGCAGGGAGAGTATCATATACCAGATACTGCCGGTATCATGCAGTGGCGTGTCCAAAATGCCGCTGGTGTCGACCGTGTCCTCTTCCTCGTGCTCCTGGGGAGCGCTGCCGTCCCGGATCGTGATGGACTTCATGGGCACGCCCTTCTCCCGGATGGCTCTATACTCCTCAAGCTCCTTCTTATTGCCGTAGACAAAGTGGTTATGCCCTATGTCTGTAAGCTCCGGCTGGTCGGTGCTGTAGTCGTGTATGGAGGGGTCGTAGGTAAATAGCACCTTGTTTTTCTCAAGGATAGGGTCCGGTATGGGTATCGCTGAGATAAGGGAGCGCGTGTAGGGGTGCAGCGGGAAGTTGAAAAGCTCATCGGCCTCGGCTATCTCTACGATCTTGCCCTTATAGATAACGCCTATCCTGTCCGAGATAAAGCGCACTATTGAAAGGTCGTGGGCGATGAACAGATAGGTCACGTCCCGCTCCTGCTGGAATTTCTTCAGGAGGTTCAAGACCTGGGCGCGTATTGAAACGTCCAGGGCTGAGATCGGCTCGTCCGCCACTACCAGCTCCGGCTCCATTACCATGGCCCGAGCCAGGCCTATGCGCTGGCGCTGGCCGCCGGAAAACTCGTGCGGATAGCGGGTCAGGTGCTCAGGGAGCAGGCCCACCTCGGTTATCATGTTCTTGACCTTCTCCACGCGGTCGGCCTCGTTCTCAAAAAGATGGAAGTTATATAGGCCCTCTGAGACGATATAGTCAACGGTGGCCCTTTCGTTCAGTGAGGCCGCCGGGTCCTGGAAGACCATCTGGATATTGCGGATCACCTCACGGTCCAGTGAGCGGGGTATTTTGCCGTTGATGGGCACGCCCTTATAGAGTATCTGCCCTGCCGCGCAGGGGTTTACCCTGATAACGGCCCTGCCGATGGTGGTCTTGCCGGAACCCGACTCTCCCACCAGGGAGAAGGTCTCCCCCTTATAGATATCGAAGGAGGCGTTCTGCACCGCTTTAACGGCGCTGTCCCCCTTGCCGAAGGTGATGTCCACGTTACGGATGGACAGCAGCACCTCCCGGCCGGTGGCAGGGTCTATGGGCCCGTGCTCCGGCAGATGGCGCGTTTTGGCGCCGGTATCAACAGTTGTGGTTGCCATATGCTGTCCCTCCTATATATTGAACGCTCGCATGAGCTTCTCGTGGATGTCCTGTATAAGCTCGGGCTTCTCCACCTTGGGGGCCCTGGGGTCCAGGAGCCAGGTCTTGGCGAAGTGGGTCTCTGTCACCGGGAACATCGGGGGCTCCATGAGGGTATCCAGCTTCAGGCAGTAGGGGTTCCTGGGTGCGAAGGGGTCGCCCACTATCTGGTTATAGAGCGAGGGCGGCGTGCCGGTTATGGAGTAGAGCTTTGTATTTCGCCGCGCCAGCTGTGGCAAGCTTGAGAGCAGCGCCCAGGTATAGGGGTGCCGCGGGTCGTAGAATACCTCCTCGACCTGGCCCAGCTCCACTATCTGCCCGGCATACAGCACCGCCACGCGGTCGGCTATATTCGCCACT
The DNA here is from genome assembly GCA_947572385.1 of uncultured Clostridia bacterium. GTDB lineage: Bacteria > Bacillota > Clostridia > Oscillospirales > Acutalibacteraceae > Acutalibacter. The sequence continues at coordinate 21,669 of CANPBX010000017.1, read as the reverse complement.
ACCCCCAGGTCATGGGTGATAAACACGATGGTATAGCCGAACTCCTTCTGCAGGTCCTTGATGAGCTTGATTATCTGGGCCTGGATGGTAACGTCCAGGGCCGTTGTGGGCTCGTCGCATATTAGTATCTTAGGCTGGCACGAAAGGGCGATGGCTATAACTATGCGCTGGCGCATGCCTCCGGAATACTGGAAGGGGTAGTCGTCGAAGCGGGCATCGGCGTTGGGTATGCCCACCTTGTGCATGAGCTCTATTGCCCTGGCCCGGGCCTCCACCTCTGAGCAGTTCTGGTGCTTCAGGATAATGGAGGTTATCTGCTTGCCGATGGTGATAATGGGGTTTAAGGAGGTCATGGGGTCCTGGAAGACGGTGGCGATCCTGCGGCCCCGGATCTGGGCCCAGTCCCCGGCAAATTTCACGTTGGCAAGGTTTAGGGTACAGGTGCCATGGAGCGCGTCGGCAGTTTCGTCAATATACCGCACCCTAAAGACCACCTTGTCGAAAACAGCGTCGTCCATCGGGTCAACGCCCAGCTGCATGGCCTTCCTTATCTCCTTTAGGAGCCCCCTTATAAGGCTTATGCGCCTATGGAAGGGGTAGCGCCCAACGGAGAGGTATATCTCCTTGGCGAGGATCTCGTTGCGCTTCTTCTGCTCGGCGCTTATCTCCACAGAGGTCTCCTTGACGTACTGGGCCTTCAGCTCCTCCATGCGCTTATTGAAGCTGGCCTGGTAGCTGCCGTCGGCCTTCACGTCGGCGGCGTTCTTCTTTACCCTTGCCTCATATTCCTGCTGCAGGCGCTTTATCTGGTTGTCAAGGCCCTTTATCTCGTTGCCGAGCTTCTTTATCTGCTCCTTGTCGGTCCGGGAGTCCAGTGTCTGGCGCAGGTTGAAGGTCTCGGCCCGCTTAAAGCGAAGCTCCTCTATGCGCCTCTTATGCTCCCCGGCCTCCTGGTCGCTGACGCTCATCTTCTGCTTACGCTCGCTCTCCAGCTCCAGTATCCTCCTGTAGGTGGCGGAGCCGTGCTCGAGCTTTGCGTACTCGTCCAGCTTCTTTCTGGTGTTGGCAATGGTATTGCGGGCGGTGCCCATGAGCCTTACGTGGGTGTCGGCCAACTCATCGTCGTTAAAGATGATCTTGCCGTTATCTATGAAGCCGTTGGAATCCAGCATGCCTGCAAAGGTCTTTGTAAAGACGGACTTGCCTGAGCCGGACTCGCCAACTATGGCAATGGACTCGTTCTCGTAGATGTCAAGGTCTATGCCCCTGATGGCGGTGAGTATGCGCCCGCGCACCCGGAACTTTACCTCCAGGTCCTTTATAGACAGCAGGACTTTCCTGTTATTCATTTCCATGGGAAGCCCTCCTTACATATGGGTCCTGGGGTCGGACGCGTCGCCCAGGTTCTGGCCGACAACGTACAACACCACTGCGATGATGGAAGCCACCGCCACCGGGCTCCAGAACTCGAACTGCCAGCCGTTGGTGACCATGGCGGGCTCGGCCTCGTATATCAGGCGGCCCAGGGACATATCCTTGAGGCCCACGCCGATATAGGACAGGAACACCTCATAGGAGATGTATGAGGGTATCTCGGTCGCGGACAGGGTCACGATAACAGAGGTCATGAAGGGCAGGATATTCCTGAAGGCAATGCGCCTTATAGGGGTGCCAAGGCACCTTGAGGCAAGGTTATACTCTCTATCCCGGATTATAATGACCTGCGTTCGTATGAAGTACGCGACGCCCAGCCATCCAACAACGGTCAATGCGAAGACCATCGTCCAGAAGCTGGCCGTAAGGGTCAGCACCAGCACGGATATCAGCAGCACATATGGGATGTTGTAGAGGGTATTGTAGACCTCCATCATGATCATGTCCATCTTCTTGGAGAAGCCCCACACGGCCCCCACTATAACGCCGATGCTGAGGTTTATTACAGCGCACATAAGCGCCAGGGATATGGATATCCTGGACCCCACCCAGACGGTGTCGAAGGTGGGCTCGCCGGAGCCGCCGGAGCCCAGTATCCAGCTCAGGCTGAAGCCGAACTTCTCTATTGCCGCCCCTGGCATAAGGTGCTTTGTGGTGGAGTCGGTTATATTTGCGTAGCGGTCATAGGTTATCAGGGTGGGGTATACATAGGCGAAAATAATTATCAGCACCAACAGCCCCAGCATGATAATGTTTATCTTCTTTTTAAAGAACACCCGGAACACCGACTGCCAGTAGGAGTACCTGGGGGCAGTTATTTTTTCGGCCTCCGTGTCGCTGTGCTCCACGAAGGAGAACAGCTCCTCCTCTGGCAGGCCCAGTTCTTTAAGATTCGTAAGTTCAGATTTCATCTCTCTACCTCCTCATTAGCGGCTCTCGGACGAGAACGAGATGCGCGGGTCTACCACTGACATGAGCACGTCGCCCAGGATGATGGCCACCACCGACAGCATACCGTAGAACATCGCCACGCCTACGATAACACCGTTATCGTAGAAGTTGATGGCCTGGGTCAGCAGGTTGCCGGTTCCGGGGACCACGTACACGCGCTCGGTGATGATGGCGCCGGTGAGCGCGCCCAGTATTGTCCCGGGGATAGCGTGGACGATGGGTATAGCCGCATTCTTCAGGATATGCTTTGCGAATATCTCGTTCTCAGACAGTCCCCCGGACCGGGCGAACTTCACATAGTCCGAGTTCATCTGGTCTATCATGTACCTTCTGAGCCACTTCATCAGGTTCGCCACCGAAGGCAGCGCCAGGGACACAATGGGCAGCACATACATAAGCGCGGTGCCGTTGTTCACGTCGAAGGTGGTAGGCAGGCCCATTGAGCCGCCTATGGCCTTGAACAGGAAGATATAGGCAAGGCTCGGCACCGCCATGATGAACACGATATAGAAGGTGCCCAGCTTATCCACAATGCCGTCCTTATGCCTTGCCATGAACACGCCAAGGGGCAGGCCCAGGGCATATGCCATGATACTGGCTAAAATGCCGATGCTGAAGGAGAAGGCGACCTTGGAGCGCCCGCCCCTTCTTGTAAGGACGTTGGTATAGTCGTCCGTGAAGCGGGACTGGAGCAGCTCGGAGCCTGCAAGGGAGCCCTCAAGATAGATTGCAGTGTGCAGGTCGTCGGCGCTCTCCTCCACGTGGCCGCTTGGGAATACCGTGGGCCTTGTAACATAGGAGCCCTGGCTCTGGAGCATGGTCTCAAGAACATCGTGGTCCTTGTTCACCGAGTATGATGTGCCCAGGTTTATGGTGATGAGGTTTTGGTGCAGGTACGGGAACTTGTCGTCAAAGTACAGCAGGTACTTATGCTTTGTGCCGTTGCCCATTATTGCCGGGGAGAACTTCTCCCCGCCGTAGACCGGGTCATGGGTGGTGAAGGTAAGCTCGCGCTTGCCGATGTCAACGTCCTCGTCCACATAGTGGATGGTGTCGATAGTGACGATGCTGGAAAAATAGCTCCATAGCCTTGAGACCAGCGGCCTGTCCTTATGGGCGAAAAGCTCCGCCTGGCCCCCCGCGGCGACCTTGCGCCTGGAGGTCACGGCCTTGAGGCGCTCCACTTTATAGCCCTGGCTCTCGTAGTAGTCTGTGAACTCCTTGACGTACTGGGCCACGACGCCCTCGTCGTCCTCGGGCTTGCGGCCCAAGTCCGTGGCCTCGTCCTTGGTCTCGGGGTCGAGCTTGCCCTCCCTGACCTGCTCGTTGAGCCAGTCGTTATAGTTCACATAGTGAAGGTAGCCGTAGTCCTGCCAGCGGCGGTAGGTATAGGTGGTGCGGGCGTTGTTCTGCAGCTTGCGGTAGACCTCGTCCTCCGAAAAGATGGTCGTGCGGTCCAGCAGAGAGTATATCAGCATCATGACTATCGCCACCACTATGACGATAGAGATAAGGCCGTGTAAAAATCTTTTTAGAATATATTTTGCCATATTATCATCTACTTTTTCATATTATCATCTGCGGTTTGCTTTCTTTTATATTTCTTGTAAATATAGAGATTGGGGATGGAGCCATACGGCCCCATCGCCCACTCTCATAAGCGGATAGACCCTCTAAGTCTATCGTTATGCTCGGCCGGGCGAGCCCGGCTTCTTTCTCAGCAGTCCATCATGCTATCTGTGATAGCATGCCTTAGCCTTTACTATATTAGTAAAGCCCCGGGACATATAAGATCCCTAGAATTTGAATGTGGTTCAAATTCTTGTATATCCCTAGGATTTGAACGAAGTTCAAATCCGTGTGTATTTACTAATTGCTTTGCAATTAGTAAATACCAATGCACTTGGTCATATAGCCGTTGTAGTTCGGCAGGAAGGTGTCAACATAGGAGCAGGGGTCCTGATAGTCAGGAGACCAGCCGGAGAGGTCGAACAGGTCATAGTTAGCCTCATAGCCGCGCTCGATGTTGTAGCCGGTGGCGTACCAAACCTTGTTATCGGGGCAGTCAACCAGGTCGATGATGACCTTGCCGCCCAGGTTCTTCTCAACCTGCTGCTTGAAAGCGTTCACGGCGTTGGTCCTGGTGGGGCTCTGGGAGGGGTACACGAAGTCCAGGTGTACGGGGTTGCTCTCGTCAACGGTAATGCCGTTGGCAGCCAGCTCCTCAAGAGCTATCTCCAGCTCGGACTGGGCGTACTCCACGTTGAACCAGCCGTCGAAGCCGTCGCCGGTGCCGCGCCCGTTCTCAGCATTGGGGTCATCCTTATAAACGGTGATCTTCACGCCGTCAGCGTCCAGCTGGGCCTGCATGATCTTGCCGTAGTCGGTGCCCGCGGGGAAGGTGGTGTCCACGCCGTTCACAGGCACGGTCACGTCCTCGCTGAGGGTGACGAAGGTGGCGGGGGTGTAGGTGTTGCGCAGGCAGAGCTCTGCAATGTCGTCGCCCACGTTCTGAGCGTTCCAGGTCACGCGGTCAACAGAGCAGGCAAGGGCGCGGCGGAAATGCACGTTGTTCATGGCCGCATGGGTAACTTCCTTCTGCTCGTCGGTCTGCTTGGAGACAGCGTCAGAGGCATTGTTGCTGTTGGCCCAGGCCGCGCGGTTGATGTTCAGGAAGTTGAAGTAGGAAGCGGAGCCGGTGGCGGAAACGTATACGTAGGTGTCGAACACGCTCTTCTCGTCGCCGTCCATCTTCTCCTCCTTAGCCATGACCAGGGTGGAGCTGTTGATACCATAGTTGTCGATGGTGCGGGCCTTCACATCGTTATAGCCCTTGGTGGGGTCGGAGCCATCGTTGAACAGATAGGACATGGACTTAATGGTAACATTCTCAGCATCCCAGTACAGGGGGTTGGCCTTGTAGGTGATGGAGTTGTTCTCGGTAACATTGGTGATAAGGAAGGGACCGCAGTAGGCGATATGGTCGGGGTCGCGGCCGTACATATAGTTCTCGTCGGCGTCGTCAAAGTCGTCGCCGAACTTGCCGCCCTGGGAGGTGTAGTAGCTGCGGCTCAGGGGCAGGGAGATGCCGTAGTGGAGCATGGAGGTGAAGTAAGGAGTCTTCTTCTCCAGGGTGTACTCCAGGGTGTAGTCGTCGATAGCCTTGATCCCTACGCCGTCAATATCGCACTTGCCGTCAACGTAGTCGCCCACGCCCACAACATAGCCGATGAACAGGGTCTCAAGGCCCGCCTGGGAGTCCAGCATATGCTGCATACCGGCAACCCAGTCGTCAGCGATAACGTCGCCGATCTCACGGCCCTGGCTGTCCACCCACTTCACGCCCTTGCGGATGTGGAAGGTGTAGGTCAGGCCGTCCTCGGAAACATCATAGCTTTCAGCCAGCGCGGGGAGCTCGCGGTCCTCGCCGTCGTAGTACAGGAGGCTGTCCACGCTGCCGATGGAGTAGGTGGCGTCGCCTGCGCGGCTGGTATTCACCATGTCATAGGTGGTGGGCATCTCACCGAAGGCCAGGTTCAGGCTGTCCTTCAGCTGATAGCCGTGAGAGGTCAGGTACTCGGTAGCTGCCGCACGGTACTCGCCGGTGCCGCGCTTCTCGTTGAGCAGCTTCTTCAGGGCGTCGCGGTCCTCGGTCTTCAAAACCTTGTCGGTGATAAGGGCGTACTGATAACGGGTGTCGTCGGCGCCCCAGCCGTTGGAGGTAACTGAGCCGGGGGCAACGGCGCTTATCTGGTACTGTCCGCCGTTGCAGCTGGTGGGCTGCATAACGCCGGAAGCCATCAGCTTCGCCTCGGCCAGAGCCTCCAGGGCCCAGCGGCGGTTCTGGTCCTCGATCTCCGCGGCGTAAGCCTCGCAGAGCTCGTGGAACTCACTCAGATTGAACTCATAGTAGTAGTCGGAAATCTCGTCGTAGTCGTCGCTGTCAATGCTGGGGATGGTCCAGCCGGTGTCGGTGGGCTCCTCGTCCTCCCCGCCTACATCGCTGCTCTCCTCAGTGCCGCTGTTAGACGCTTCACTGCTCTGGCCGCTTTCCTCTGATGATGAGCCGGAGGAATTGCCGCTGTCGTTGCCGCAGGCGGCAAACACGGTGACCAGCATCAGCATAGCCAGCATCAGCGCCAAAGCGCGCTTAACTGTCTTGTTCATGTTCATCGTCGTCCTTTCTTCTGCTAATATATGTTGAGAGTTAAGGCTCCGGCCTCAACTCCTGCAACCACGCATATTTCCCTCCCGGAACTTTCATTTTTGCGGCTGTTCCAAAAGACTGTACAAAATATTGTATGAACAAATTATAAACCCACATAGCGGCACTGTCAAGCTTTTTCCTTATGAATAGGCCAAATTGAGATACAATAACGCAAAATACAAAAATGTATGTGCTTTTTTGTGCATTTTTACAGTTTTGAAAGTTCGCCATGCCTTTCCTGCAATACCTGTCCCAGGCAACTTTAGGCTTGTAATTATTTAGGATACGTATTATAATGTTGGTTGATATATTATAGACTAAGGATTGATGCCCTCTGACGCCCGAAAAACAACCCTTTGCCCAGTGGGACTCCTCCCCCCTGCCGGTCATGGCCTTCGCCCGCGGCTCCCACGCCCTTATCTATCATAACAGCGCCGCCTCCCCTCTTGACCCCGAAACTCTTTTTGAGAGCCTGACAGCCCCTGAAGCCGGGGCCTTTTCCGCCGCTTTGGACGGCTCCCCAGAGGCCCCTGTCTTTCTGCACGTGGGCGAGGAGGTATATGACCTGCTGCCTGTCCCGGGGGACAGCGCCGTCTGCTGCCTGTTCCAGAAGGTCACCGGCTACTATAACCGCACCCGGGACACCCTGGACCAGGCTATTATGGCCAGCCAGGCCAAGACTACCTTTCTCTCCGAGATGTCCCACGATATCAGGACTCCTATGGGGGCCATAGTGGGGCTTACGGACATAGCCCTGGCCCAGGAGGGGGCGCCCACCAAGGTCAGCGAGTGCCTTGAAAAGATAAAGGTCGCCTCGGGGCATATGATGTCCCTTTTGAACGAGGTCCTGGATATGTCCCGCATTGAGAGCGGGCGGGTGCAGATACAGGCCGAGCCCACCAATATAGCGGACCTCCTCCACGAGATACTCATTGTGGCAAAGCCCCAGGCAGCTTCCGGGGGGCTCCAGTTCGTGCTGGATATGGGCCGGATAGCCTGTGAAAACCTCATCCTGGACGCTGTGCGCCTGAAGCAGGTCTGCCTGAACCTTTTGTCAAACGCCGTGAAGTATACCCCCAAAGGGGGCCGGATAGAGCTGAGCTTTGCCGTGCTGCCGGCGGGTGATGATACCGTCACCATGCACGTGCAGGTAAAGGACAGCGGCATTGGCATGAGCCGGGAGTTCCTGATGAAGCTCTTCACTCCCTTTGAGCGGGAGGAAAAGAGCTCCGTACACAAGATACAGGGCACGGGCCTTGGAATGACGATCACAAAGAACCTGGTGGAGCTTATGGGCGGGCAGATCCAGGTGGAGAGCGAGACTGACAAGGGCAGCTGCTTTACACTGGATATCCCCTTCCCCGCAGGGTCCGACCCGGAGCCTGACGGCTCCCTGAAGGGCTGCAGAGTCCTGCTCCTTGACAGCGACGAGCGGCAGGCGGGGCTTACCCTGGCTCTGCTGGAGGAGCTGGGGCTTAGCTGTGACTGGGCCTCCAGCGCCGACGACGCGGTAATGCTTGTAAACGACAGCGGTATCCTGGGCACGGAGTACCAGTTCCTGCTCACGGCGGATAAGCTCCAGGGGGCGGAGATGACCATACTGCTCTCGGAGCTGCGGGGCAGGCTTGGGCCTCAGCTCCCCATACTGCTGCTCACCGCCAGCGACTGGAGCCAGATAGAGTATGTGTTCACCCGCTCCGGTGTCGACGGCTTTATACCCCTGCCGCTTTTCAAGAGCAAGCTTGCCCAGTCCCTGTCAGCCCATCTCGGCGGCGGCAGCCGCCAGGCCATAGCCGAGCCCGCCCGCTGTGATCTAAGCGGCCTTAAGCTGCTGCTTGCAGAGGATAACGAGCTGAACCGGGAGATAGCCGGGGAGCTCATCGGGGACGCGGGGGCCGAGATCGACTTTGCCGAGGACGGGCAGCAGGCCGTTGACATGTTCGCAGCCAGCGGGCCCGGGACCTATGACGCAATACTTATGGATGTGCAGATGCCGGTAATGAACGGCCTTGAGGCCACGGCCCGGCTCAGGTCCCTCCAGAGGCCGGACGCCAGGACTGTACCCATAATCGCCATGACTGCCAACGCCTTTGTAGAGGATGTGAAGAAGTCCCTGGAGGCCGGTATGAATGCCCACCTGTCAAAGCCTCTGGACATTGATAAGGTCCTCTCCACCATAGACGGCCTCACAAGGGGGCGGCAGACATGAGGGAATACCAGGAGAAGTACCTGAAAAACCTCCGCAGGGTCTATGAGCTCAGCGCCATCCCCGCCGGGCTACCAGACCCCAGGGAGTATGCCTCCGAGCGCGCCCTCAGGTCCCGGGAGCTCCAAAAGCTCAAGGAGGAGAATACCGCCATGCTCCGCCGGGAGCTGTTCCCCCTGCTTGACAATATTATCACCGCGCTGCCCGGGGAGATCCAGAACCTGGAGGAGTTTGCCGCCAGCATGAACGACAGGGGGATGTACCTGGACCTGGGGCTCTGCTGGTATCTGCACAACGCCATAATAACCTACGCCCGCCACTGGGGCGAGCGCGACCTTTTGATAAGGCACCTGTACCACGGGGCCATGTCCCTGTTCTATATGCAGGAGATACTCCGCCGGGCCGAGCGCACGGATCACTGCCGGAAGATGAGCCTGCTCTTTGGGGAGGCGGCGTCCTATATCAGGCAGTACGACCAGATAGAGGATATGGAGACCAGGGGCTATATCCACCGGGCCATGGGCAATCTGGCCCTCGCCTACGCCGGGCTCGACGAGGCCGACGGCCGGCGAAAGCTCTCCGCCATACGCCGATCCCTTCAGATACTTGAGGACCCTGTGTACCATGAGAAATCCCCTGGCCTCCCCTGGAAGCTGTACATCACAAAGTCGCACCAGGAGCGCACCACCGCCCTGGGAGTGCTGAGGGCCGGGGTAGCTGACCCGCAGATACAGCACGAGGTCATGGTCTCCGCCGAATATGTTATGGACGAATTCAGCCGCCGTCCTGGAGGCCAGGTGCCCCTGCGCTGGCGCTATGCCTATGAGGCTGCCCAGTACCACTGCGGCGTGCGCACCCTGTCATACCTGCTCAACTGGCTTGAGGGGGTGTATATGGAGCGGGACGAACAGGACTACTCCCCCGAGGGCTTTTACTGCAATATGTTCCTTCCGGCCCTGTACGCCTCATATCTTGACCATAGCCGGGAGGACCTGTACAGCAAAAAGTACGTGCTCAGCTTCATGTACCGCCGCCTTGAGAAATACGTGCGCAGAATGCCGGACCACCAGCTCAGCGAGTCCACCCTCAGCAATCTTCTGGCCTGCCTGCAGAGCTTTGTGGAGTACCCCGACGGCATACAGGAGAAGGATTTTATCATGACCCTTGTGGTCTGCCGCAGCCCGGACGGCTACGCCGCCTCCTATATGGCGGCGCAGATAGCCAGAAGGATGGTGAAAAGGGCCCTAAAGGACTGCCCCGAGGCGCTGCTCGGGGCCCTGGGCTTAAATGACGCTGAGTCCCTTCGGGCACAAAGGGGCAGCCTTGAGGAGTTTGTATACGAAGCCTGCCTGCTGCACAACGTGGGGGATATGGCCTTCAGCAACTTCCGGCGGCGCATAGGCCGCAGCCTTCTGGAGGAGGACGAGAATTTGATCCGCTGCCATGTCTACGCCGGGGCGAAGCTCCTCAGCCAGAGCCCGTCTACCAGGCCGTATGTATACGCCGCCCTGGGGCACCACCGCTTTTTTGACGGCATCGGCGGCTATCCGGCGGAATACCACCGGTCGGAGGACCCGAACGTAATGCTTACGGACCTTGTGAGCGCCGCCATTCATCTTGTGCGGCTCATGGACGACAGGGGCACAGGCCCCGACGGGTCCCTGCCCTTGGACGAGGCCCTGGCCAAGCTGAGATCCGAGTCCGGCACCCGTCTCTCCCCGGTCTGGTGCGGGCTGCTTATAAAGATGGAGCCGGAGCTCAGGGAGTACCTTCGCAGCGGCCAGGCCGAGGCCTTCCAGGCGGCCTTCCGGCTTCTAAGAGGCTGAGAAAATGAAAAGGAGTGGATCTATGCCTTCATCCCCTTTGGAGCTGCCCTTTCAGATGGGCCAGGTCCTTTTGGAAAACGGCGCCGAAATATCCCGGGTCCAGGAGACTATGGAGCGTGTGGCCCTGGCCTATGATATAGAGGGCTTTGACGTATATGTGCTCACAAACTCCATCTTCGCCACAGCTACCGAGGACGGCGTGAGCCACAGCACCACCTTCAGGTATGTCCCCGGCACGACGGTGCACCTGGGCAGGATAATGGCTGTGAACCAGCTGTCAAGGGAGATAGCCGAGGGCCTGCACACACCCGGGGAGGCTATGGAGCGGCTCTCGGACATCCGGACCCTCCCCTATTCCCCATTCCTCTCCCGGATGCTCTGCTGCGCCGTGGGCAGCGCAGCCTTCAGCTTCCTGTTTGGGGGCGGCTGGGTAGACGCTGTGGTCGCCTTCTTCTGCGGGCTGGTGCTTGAGGCGTACCTGGACTTTACGGCGGGGAAAAAGCTTTCAAAGTTTCTGACGAACCTGTCCGCAAGCGCCCTTGTGACACTCTGCGGCGCGGCATTTTTCCTCCTGGGCCTTGGGAATAATATGGACAAAATAATAATCGGCTCGATCATTCGACTGGTGCCAGGGGTTGCCCTCACCAACTCTATCCGTGACTTCTTCAGCGGCGACTACCTCTCCGGGGCAATAAGGATGCTTGACGCCCTGCTTGTGGGCGGCTGCATAGCCGTCGGGGTCGGCTTTATAATCCGGGTGCTCTCTTTGCTGACAGGGGGTGCGCTGCTGTGACCGAGCTTATGGCTATAGCCGGGGGCGCTCTGCAGGTGCTGGTGGCCTTTATCTCCACCATCGCCTTCGCCGTCATATTCCACGCCCCAAAAAAGGAGCTGTTCTTTACCGGCCTTACCGGGGGGATTGGCTGGCTTGTGTACCTTCTGGCGGGGGCCCTAGGCAGCGGCGTTGTTGCCTCCTCGTTTCTGGCTACCCTGGCCCTGGCCTGGCTCTCAAGGGCCTTCTCCTTCTCCCGCAGGGCCCCGGTGACAGTCTTCCTTATCTGCGGCATCTTCCCGCTTGTGCCCGGGGCGGGGATATATTATACCGGCTATAATTTCTTTATGGGCAACGACGCCCTGGCCCTTGAAAAGGGCCTTGAGACTATCAAGATAGCCGTCGCCATAGCCCTGGGCACAGGCATAGTCCAGTCTCTGCCGCCGTTTTTATTCCACCGTAAAAAGAGGTGATACCTTGCCCCGCAGGATAATAGAGATTACAAAAAACGACGGGGGCCAGCGCCTTGACCGCTTCCTCCTGAAGGCTTACCCGAACCTGCCCCAGAAGGTGCTGTATAAGTGCATACGGACTAAAGACGTGAAGCTAAACGGCGCGCGCTGCAAGCCGGATTCCCGGCTCATCCCGGGGGACCTGCTCACTGTCTTCTGGCAGGAGGAATATTTCCAGGTGGGGCCCCGGGACTATGACTTTCTCAAGGCCCCCAAGAAGCTCTCCGTCGTCTACGAGGACGGCAATATAATGCTTCTGGACAAGCAGCCCGGGCTTATAGTCCATCCGGACGAAAACTACCACTTTGACTCCCTTATTGCCCGGGTGCAGCACTACCTCTACGATAAGGGGGAGTATAATCCCGAGGACGAGAACTCCTTCGCCCCCGCCCTAGTAAACCGCATAGACAGGAACACCGGCGGCATAGTGATGGCGGCAAAGAACGCCGAGTCCCTCAGGGTGCTGAACCAGAAGGTAAAGGACAGGGAGCTTGTGAAGCTGTACCTCTGCATAGTCTGCGGCAGTCTTAAAGAGAAGTCCGCGCTCTTAACAGGCTATCTTGTAAAGAACGAGGCACAGAACAGGGTATATATAGACCCGGAGCCCTCCCCGGGGGCAAAGACCATACGCACCCAGTACCGGGTGCTGGAGGAGCGGGGCGGGCTGTCCCTACTGGAGGTCAGCCTGCTCACCGGGCGCACCCACCAGATACGGGCCCATATGGCCTCAATAGGGCACCCCCTGGCCGGGGACGGCAAGTATGGCAGGAACAGCGTAAACAAAAGCCTCGGGCTCAAGTGGCAGGCGCTGTATTCCTATAAGCTGGGCTTCCGGTTTACCAGCCCCGCCGGCTGCCTTGAGTACCTTAACGGCCGGGACTTCACTGTGCCGAAGGTATGGTTCTTAGATGAATTTTACAGAAAGGAGCGATAAAATGCTGAGATTTGAAATGTCCGCTGTCCTGCCCCCCGCCGCCCAGGCCCTGCGCCAGGAGGTCTTTATGGAGGAACAGGGGTTTTCCTATGAGTTCGACGAGACAGACAACGCCGCCCTGCACCTGGTGCTTTTTGACGGCGGGGAGGCCGTGGCCTGCTGCCGTATGTTCCCCGACGGGCCCGACTCCTGGCATATAGGCCGGGTGGCGGTGAAAAAGGACCGCCGGGGCCATCGCCTGGGGGCGGCTGTCATGGAGGGGGCCGAGGCCGCCCTGTCCCTGAAGGGCGCTAAAAAGGCTGTGCTCTCGGCCCAGGTACAGGCCGCGGGCTTTTACAGGAAGCTGGGCTATGTCCAGGTGGGGGAGGAGTACCTTGACGAGCACTGCCCCCATGTGGACATGGAGAAACTGCTGGGCAAGGCTCCGGCGGGTATAAAGGAATGAGCAAAATGCGAGTTATCCACCTTATCGGCGGCGGCGACACCGGCGGCGCCAAGACCCATGTGCTCCACCTTCTGCGGGAGCTGAACCGCTCTATCGACGCCCAGCTTGTATGCTTCCGGCGCGGGGAGTTCTCAGACGACGCCCAGCGCATGGGCGTGCCCATCCATGTGATAGAGAGCGGCAACCCCCTTACCGGCCTTCGGGAGCTGAGAAAGCTTCTGGAGGGCCAGAGGGTCGATATTATCCACTGCCACGGGGCCAGGGGGAACCTGATGGGAAACCTTCTAAAGCACTTTATCAAGGCCCCCGTGGTCACCACCGTCCACAGCGACTACAGGCTGGACTATCTGGGCCGTCCCGTGGCAAGGCTCAGCTACGGCACCACCAATCTTGTGGCTCTGAGACGGATGAACTATTATATCGGGGTCTCGGACAATATCACGGATCTGCTGATACAGCGCAACTTCCATGTTGACCGCATTGAGAATATACACAACGGCATAGACTTCACCACCCCCATCAGCTGCGTCCCAAGGGAGGAATTCCTGCGCTCCATAGGCATGGATGTGCAGCCCGGCGATGTGGTTGCCGGGATAGTTGCCAGGCTATCCCCTGTAAAAGACATCCCGACCCTTCTAAGGGCCATGAAGCTGGCCTGCGAGAAGGAGCCACGGCTCAAGCTCGCCATAGCCGGCGACGGCGAGGAGAAGGACAAGCTCACCCAGCTCACCGGGGAGCTGGGGCTCCTTGGCAGGGTGTGCTTTGCCGGCTGGGTGAAGGATGTGAACTCCTTCTTTAACGCCATCGACATTGCCCTGCTCACCTCCCTCAGCGAGGGCTTCCCCTACTCCCTCACTGAGGGCGCGAGAATGCATAAGGCCACTATCTCCACAAACGTCGGCGGCATACCGGCGCTGATAAAGGACGGTGAGACCGGCATACTCTTCACCCCCCGGGACGAAAAGGCCCTCTCACGGCACCTTCTGGACCTTGCCGGGGACCCGGAGCGCCGCCGCGAGCTGGGGGACCGGCTGTATGAGAAGGCCCGGGAGGAATATTCCATTGAAAGCATGGTCCGGCGGCAGCTGGAGATATACGACCGGATATTGGAGCGCGAGGCCCGAAAGGAGCGCCGGTGCAAGACCCGGAAGGAGCGCCGGGACGGCGTAGTGGTCTGCGGGGCCTACGGGCACGGCAACGCCGGGGACGACGCCATACTCAAGTCCATCCTCCACTCTGTGCGGGAGCTGGACGAGTATGTGCCCATCACGGTGCTGGCGAAGAACACCCTCAGCATAAAGGAGCGCTACAGGGTCAACGCCGTCTATACCTTCAATATACCGAAGATACTCTGGCATATGCGCGGGGCCCTGCTCTATATCAACGGCGGCGGCACGCTTATACAGAACGTCACCAGCCATAGGAGCCTCTGGTACTATCTGTTCACCCTCTGGGCCGCCAAACGCTGCGGGTGCAAGGTGGCAATGTACGGCTGCGGCATTGGGCCCGTGAAGGGCAGGAGGAATATAAAGCTTGCAAGCTGGGTCCTGAACAGCTCTGTGGACTCCATCACCCTTAGGGAGCCGGACTCCGTTTCTGAGCTTGGGCGCTACGGCGTCAGCAGGCCCAGGATACGCCTTGGCAGCGACCCCGCGCTGGTGCTGAAGCCCGCCCCTGTCTCCCAGGCAGACAAGCTGCTCACTGACCACGGCCTGGACCCAGAGGGAAAATATATCTGCTTTTTGCTTCGCACCTGGTGGGGCTTTTCCGGGAAAGCCCCAGTGCTTGCGGCGGCGGCTGAGTACGCCAGGGACAGGCTGGGGCTGACCCCGGTCTTCCTCTCCATCAACCCCCTCCAGGACGGCGCGGCGGCAAGGGCGGTCATGGACAAGATGAAGAAGCCCGGCATACTTCTCGACAGCATTCAGAGCCCGGAGCTGCTCATCTCCCTTTTGGGCCGCATGAGCGTCGTAGTCTCCATGCGCCTGCACGGCCTGATATTCTCCTCCCTCTCAGGGGCTCCGCTGGTGGGGGTCAGCTACGACCCGAAGATCGGGTCCTTTATCCGGTACCTTGACTATGGCGAGTGGATCGATTTAAGCGCTGTGACCGAGGAATGGCTTCGGACCGCCATAGACGGCGCAGTAGAGCTGCTGCCCAAGCGCCAGGAGCTCAAGGAGAAGACCCTCCGGCTCATAGATATGGAGAAGGTGAACGCCCAGGCCGTGAAGGAGCTTTTATAGTAACCACACTTGAAAGGAGCAAAATACAATGCAGACCCCGATCGCAGCCATAAAACAGAATATCGAAAAGGTCCTGGTGGGGCAGGAGGTGGTGACCGACCTGCTGCTCACGGCCTTGCTGGCCGGGGGGCATGTTCTTGTGGAGGATGTGCCCGGCATGGGCAAGACGGTGATGGCAAGGGCCCTGGCCCGGTCTATAAGCGCCGGGTTCGGGCGGGTGCAGTTCACACCGGACCTGCTGCCCTCGGACGTGACCGGCCTTAACTTCTTCGACCAGCAGAGGTCCGAGTTTGTGTTCAGCCCCGGCCCGGTGTTCTGCAATATCCTCCTTGCAGACGAGATAAACCGCGCCACCCCGCGCACACAGTCCAGCCTGCTCGAGTGCATGGCCGAGGGCACCGTCACCGTGGATGGGGTCACCCGGGAGCTGCCCCCGCCATTCTTCGTTATCGCCACCCAAAACCCGGTGGAGACCCTTGGCACCTATCCCCTGCCCGAGGCCCAGCTGGACCGCTTTTTAATGCGCATCTCCATGGCCCCGCCCTCCCAGGAGCAGGAGGTCGCAATACTTGAGCGCTTCAGGTCCTCTGAGCCGCTTATGGAGCTCCAGCCGGTCTGCACCCAGGAGGATATCCTGTCCCTCCAGAAGCAGGCCAGGGAAATCTTTGTGCACAAGGCCATGCTTTCCTATATCGCCTCCCTCTCCCAGGCCTCCCGGGGTATGAAGGGCGTGGAGCTGGGGGTAAGCCCCCGGGGCACCCTGGCCCTGCTGAGGGCCTCCCAGTCCTATGCCCTGGTGCAGGGCCGGGAATTTGTGTCCCCTGAGGACGTGAAGGCTGTGGCAGCGCCGGTAATCGCCCATAGGCTCAGTGTAAGCGGCGTCACAGGCACCGCCGGGCAGAAGAAGGCGGCAGAGGACCTTCTTAGCTCTGTCACCGTCCCCACCGAGGACTGGGGGAACAGATAGCCATGCTTATCCCCATCCTCATAGCTGCGGCGGTACTGCTGATTCTGTTTACAGCCCTGCGCCTCTTATATGACCGCTTCTGGGACAAGGGGCTGGGCTGCCGCCTGTCCTTTACCCAGGAGTACGCCGTGGAGGACGAGACCTCCAGCCTGTCCGAGGTCATAGTAAACCGGAAGCTCCTGCCCCTGCCTGTTTTAGAGATAAGCTTCCATATGGATAGGCGGCTCCATTTTTCCAGCGAGGAAAACTCCTCCCTAAGCGACCAGTCCTACCGCCGGGATGTGTTCACCGCCGGGTCCCGCCAGAAAATAACCCGCACCCTCCCCTTTAAGTGCGCCGGACGGGGGTACTTCCGTATAAACGAGGCCGGGCTTATCGCCCAGAACCTGTTCCTCACAAGGAAATATGTATCCCATATGCCCCAGAACACAGAGTTTTACGTGCTTCCCCGCACTATCCCCGCCTACCAGGTACATATACCCTATGCCCGGATAATGGGCGAGGTCCTCAGCCGCAGGAGGGTCTGCGACGACCCGTTTGAGTTCGGTGGGCTCCGTGAGTATTCCATGGGGGACCCCATGAAGTACATCAACTGGAAGGCTACCGCGAGGGCGGGGAGGCTGCTTATCAACATACATGGATCCACCCTCTCCCAGCGGGTCATATTCCTTATTGACATGGAGCCCGGAGGGGATTTCCTCAATGAGTGCGCGGTGCGCCTGGCCTGCTCCCTTGCGGAAAGGCTGCTTGCCGAGGGCATTGAGCTGAGCCTCTACAGCAACGGCACGGACACGCAGACCGGTGAACCCTGGCTTCTGGAGGGGGTCTCCGGCTCCGGGAGCCTGCTCACCTTAAAGAAAAAGCTGGCCTGCCTACAGACTGGCCAGGGGCCTGTATGCAGCTGCGCGCCTCCTCCCGGAGACGATTTGACGGTGCTGCTGTCCCGGAACACCCGGGACGACCTGGGCCGTGCCTTCTCGGAGCTTGTGGGCAAGGGCCGAGGCATAAGGGTAATCCCCTGCGGCCTTGGGACCAGCGAGGGCCAGCGCGGCAAGCTGGAGGCCTTCAAAAATACCGAAAATGTCTGGATAGAGTTTTAGGGGGCACATATGAAAAAAATACGTATCTCAAAGCCCCGGAGCGCCGCGCTGCTGGCGCTGGGGTGGCTCCACTGGGGGCTGCTCATGGGAATAATTTTTGCCATGTTCTTCGACATGCTCTATGGCTTTGCAAAGCTGGAGTTCATGTCCCCCTATGAAGCCTTCTTCCGGGGGCTGCTTTTCGCCGTACCCACCGGGCTGAGCTTCCTTGCCATAAAGCGGCTGCGTACCCTTTGGCAGTTCTTCCTGGCTGATATTGCCCTCTGCGGGCTCTCCTGGCTGTTGACGGGCCACCCAGGAGGGGCCCTGATTATGTTTATAATGTGCCTTATCCGGGTGCGCTCCCGGATTGCAGAGGAGGAGCAGGGGCCGGTGCGCTCCCTGTTTGATACCCCCAGCTACTTCGGTCTCTGCGTGTTTGTGCTGCTGTTCCTGTTCAGCGCCGGGGTCTCGGACGGGCTGCCGCGGCTGCAATGGCTGTGCGTGCTGGGGGCGGTGCTGTACCTGCTGGTGTGCCTTGGGTATAACGGCCTGGACCGGCTAGACAGTTACCTCACGCTGAACAGGGATATGTACGGCCTGCCCGCAAAGCGTATCCAGCGTATCGCCGGCTCGGCCCTTTTAGCGGGGGTGTTCCTTGCCGCCGTGCTGCTCCTGCCTATGGCCATAGGCAATACCGGCTTTGTGCGCCTGAAGCTGCCCGAGTTTAAAAGCGGCGGCAACCCGGGCATTGACTTCACGTCCCCTACTCCCCCGCCCGCCCAGCCTGAGCTCGACCTCTCAGAGCTTACCGGGGGAGAAAGCAGCTCCCTCCAGATACCCCCCATTGTGGGCTATATCTTCTTCGGGCTCATAACCGCCCTGCTTTTAGCCGGGATGTTCCTGGCTATAGTCCACCTTTTCAGGGACTTTAAAAGGAGCTTTACCGACAGCCGGGACGTGGTGCAGTACCTGGGCCATGACGAGCGAGAGCAAGCCCGGGAGCTTACAGAGGCCCTGCGCCGTCCGAGGCTCTGGGACCGGTCTCCTGAGGCTGTTATACGCCGGAAGTACCGCCGGACTCTCCTAAAGGCCGGGGAGCCTCCTGAGAGGTGGATGAGCCCCGCCGAGGCCGAGCGGGCTGTGGGGGTGGATGTCCCCGCCCTGCACAGGCTGTATGAGAAGGCCAGATACAGCGGAGAGCAGTGCACAGGGGAGGATTTAAAGGAGCTGCGCTGACTATAGGAAAGACAGAGAGAGTCCAAAAGCTCACGCTTCTGGACTCTCTTATTATATCAGTTTTTACGCGCCCATATAATGGCCCTGTCCGTGCTCTCGCTGACCGGCTCGCGGCTGTAGCCGCCGTATTCCTCCTCTATGGTAAAGCCGCTGGCGGAGAGCCAGCTATGTATCTGCTCAAGGGTTGCGAAATGCTTGGACTGCGGTATGTCTTCTTTGATCTCACTGCCGTCGGCAAGCGTGAGCTCAAACCTGCGGGTGAAATAGGTCATACCGCTCTCCCTGTCAAAGCTGCTGCCCAGCAGAAGCATACGGCCTGTATTGCCACCGCTGTCGGCGCCCTCCCATATAAGGACTTCGCCGGGGTTATCAAACCAGGCCTCAGGGTGCACAGTATAGCTGTAGTCGATGTAGACGCTGCCCCCGGGCTTTAGGGAGTCTGCGGCCTTTCTTATAAGCAGCTCCTGGGCCTTTTCGTAGTCCATATCGGAAATCAGGTTAAAGAGGAAGTTCCCCGCCAGCATTACAACGTCGAAGCCGGTCCCCCACTCATCCTTTACCGCGTCGGCCCTGCGCCAGGTAATATTGATGAGCCCCGCTGCCTTTTTGCTGATTTTCTCCAGCATATACTCGTCGAAGTCGAGGCCTGTAACTATGTGCCCGGCTCTTGCCAAGGGAACCAGGAAGCGCCCGCTTCCACAGGCGATCTCTAGGATATTCCTGGGTGTGCCGCCGATGACCGACAGGGCAAACTCAACGTCCCTGGTCCCGGTCTCATTCTGGTCATACATATCGGCATTCCATTTTGCAATAACTGATCCATCTTTATTCAAAGCTTTTCCTCCGTTTTTAGGGGAGGGTCAAAGTATAGTCGCCCTCCCGGGTTCTTTGTTGTTAAGATAAATTGTATTTTTCATTGCGATCCGTCCCTTCGTTTAAATTTGCCTCAGTATATCACGTCTTACTGCTGTTGTCAAGAAAAATTGTCCTTGACATGGAGCGGGCTTCATATGTTATAATTATAAAAATACTGCAATTTCAGGAGGTCAAAAATGTCTGAGAAATATTTAGGCGAGTCTATCAAAAAGCTGGGCTTCGGCCTGATGCGCCTGCCAATGAACGGCGAGGAGATCGACATGGAGCAGACCAAGAAGATGGTGGACAGCTTCATGTCAAAGGGCTTTACATACTTTGACACCGCCTATGTGTACATCGGCGGCAAGTCCGAGGTTGCCTTGGGCGAGGCCGTGGTGGACCGCTACCCCCGGGAGAGCTTCCAGTGCGCCACAAAGCTGCCTATCTGGGACTTGAAGGATAGGGCAGATATGGAGCGTATTTTCCAGGAGTCCCTTGACAGGGCTCATCTTAGCTATTACGACTTCTACCTGCTCCACGCACTTGGCAAGGAGAGCGCTCAGAAATCTGAGGACCTGGGGGCCTGGGAGTTTTTGAAGGAGCTCAAGGAGCAGGGTAAGGCCAGGCATATAGGCTTCTCCTTCCACGACTCCGCAGAGGTACTGGAGGACATCCTCTCTAAGCACCCGGAGGCTGAGTTTGTTCAGCTACAGATCAATTACGCCGACTGGGACAGCGAGGGCGTACAGTCCCGCAAGTGCTATGAGGTAGCCAGAAAGTACGGCAAGGCTGTTATCATTATGGAGCCGGTAAAGGGCGGAGCCCTGGCTACCATGACCCCTGAGGTCCAGGAGATATTCAAGAAGGCAGCCCCTGAGGCCTCTGTAGCCTCCTGGGCGGTGCGGTACTGTGCCTCTCTTGACGGCCTTGTAACAGTGCTCTCAGGCATGAGCGACGAGGCCCAGATGAGCGACAACCTGAGCTATATGGAAAACTTCAAGCCCCTGGACGAGGGCGAGCAGAAGGTCGTGGCACAGGTGGTGGAGGTGCTGAACAGCCTGCCCACTATTCCCTGCACCTCCTGCAAATACTGCGTGGACGGCTGCCCCCAGAAGATAAATATTCCCGGCGTATTCGGCGCTATAAATCAGCTGACACTGTATGGAGATGAGGGCCGCGCCAAGGGCCAGTATAATAACGCTACAAAGGACGGCGGCAAGGCCGGGGACTGCATCCAGTGCGGTGCCTGCCAGAGCCACTGCCCCCAGCATCTGGAGATAATCGAGCTGCTAAAGAATGCGGCTGAGAAGCTGGGCTGAGGGTAAAAGTTAAGGACTGCTCATTGAGCAGTCCTTTTTTATTTATATGATATCTTTTAGCATGAGAAATTCTTCATCGTTCTCACCAACGGTCTTAAAACCCAGCCTGGTGTATAGCCCATAGGCTGCATGATTTTCCTTCTGTACCGCCAAGGTCACCATGGAGTGACCGGTTTTGCGAAGCTCGTCCAGGAGCCCGGAAAGCAGGCGCTTTCCAAGGCCCATCCCACGGTAGTTCGGCAGAAGAGATATCGCCAGAGAGGGCACTCCGTCGTAGAGATGACCGTAATCGTCCATGACCCGCGCCCAGGCGGCACCAAGGATATCACCGTCCTGGTGGAGCACCACAGCTATATCATCCGGCAAGCTGCCAAAGCCATCCAAATAGACCTGAAGCTCCGGCATATTAAGAACTGCTGGGTCCGGCGGGTGTCCGTCATTTGGGACAAAGATCGCAAGATACAGGAACTGACGCAGGACTGCGTATTCTCCAGTCTCAAGCCTGTTGATTTTGATATTCATTTAAGCTCCTCCAATCGTTTTATTATCTGCGATTGGTCGATATGCCACACATAAATACACCCCCAAAATAAAAATAAAACTGTCTGCAAAAACTTACAGACAGTTTTGGCTCCCCCTGTTGGACTCGAACCAACGACCCTGCGGTTAACAGCCGCATG